>DAHWEW010000118.1:0-6498 GCA_027326225.1 Legionellaceae bacterium | reverse complement strand
AACGATTTGGATTAAGATTTAATTTGATTGCTGGAATTTATAATTTTGAACTTTAGGGAGGTTATGCAAGAGCTCTATTAATTGATTCAATTGATCCTTTAACGCCATCACTTGCTTATCATTTTTACAAGAAAAAAGAATCGATTTTTTATCTTTGAGACATAAATGAATTTGTTTGGCAATGGCTAGTAATCTATCTTGAGGCTTACTGTAAAACTTCGGTCTGTGCCATAATCGTAAATCACGTTGATTGGTGGGCACATGTAATACCTCTGTTCCATGTGCGTTAAAAAGCGATTTGGCCTGAGTCAGAGAAATGGTCCCTGAAAACCCTTCCCACCGTCCCCACAACTCTTGCATGCGTTGCGCCGCATTCTGTGAGCTGATGATGTTGCTTTCAGGATGTATGTGAAAATTTTGTGGTTCATTGTTTCTTTTTGCTTCAGTATTTAAGCGCACAGCCAGTAATTGTTGAACGCCTGCACTGAAGGTAGAACCATTCATCGGCTGATTATCAGAAGACACTGGGATAATTTCTCGCATGGGATAAAATTCATCACCAACTGCAATATGTTCTTCTCTAACCGTAAAACTAATGCCTAGCTCTAATTCATGTGCCTCATAAGCCGATTGTAACCATTGTACCAATTGTAAAGGATCTTTCAGTAATTGCCTGACGAGCCCCTGTTTTTCCTCACTTTCACCTGCCACATTCTGTAAAAACTGGGTCAAACGAAGAAGTAGCTCTTTGTTGATTCGTCCATGTCCATCAGCATGAATCGCATCTTTAGACCTGAGGTAAAATTCATTCACCGCTTGGTAAAACCACGTCATTTGTTTTGGCGTTTTACCTGTTGGTCTTGCATAGTTATATTGCGTTTTACGCCCTTCGTCATCACGAATAAAATCAAACTCATCAAACAATGCCACTCTTTCATTTCGTGGTATTTCAATCGGTTTGCCTGAATAAGCCTGCTCATCCAAAAAGAGAGACAAATCCCCGGTCGTTGCATAGTGGATTTGACTTGTGAGATAAGTATCATGAGATGACTTTGGATGAATATATGCAGTAGATAACCCTAAGTAGCTGAAAAAACTCTCATAATCCTCACGATCCCGCTTTGCCAATGTCCTTTTGGCTGTACACACATCAACAACCTTTCCACAACCCGCATGACGAGCAGCCCGCATCGCGACAAAATGGCTTTTCCCTTCTCCTGTTGCCAACTGTAATACGCGTGAATGAGCATTGATACAAATATCATTAGCAATTAAGGCAAACTGCTGAGCCAAATGTGGATATTTCCGGGTCGTGCGCCCTAATACTTCAAATAAAACAGCCCAAATTTGTGCTCGAAGCAAATCATCATTGGGACGCGAGACAGATTCTTTTGACAAACGATGGAACGCTTCTTGTAGCTCCTCCTGACTCATATCAACAATTGCTTTGTTTGAGCCTTTTATTTGTTCTAAGCCACTTTCTAGTCGTTTCAGATAAGAAAATATGAGCGTCAATTGTGCAGCATGTTTGGCAGATATGGGCTTTTTAGATTCATCACCACTGACTTCAGTGGACTTAATCATCCGTCTTAAATCTGCTTCTCGGGTTGAAGCAATGACACCATAATCAGCACGCGCTTCAGGAAATGGATGTCGCAAAAAGTGATCTAACCCATTTTTTAAGTTCATCTTTTCTTTTTGAATTCTTTTCATCAATCGAAGCAGATCATCAGCCGAAGGCGAAGGTTGTTTAGGATAACAGCTTGCTAACAAGGTCAAGGAATCCTCATCCATAGCCCCTAGTTTTTTTAAAAGTTTTGCGGTTTTATGGTTTAACTGAGTGAAATGAGACTCTTGATCCATTAACCCTTGATCTAAAGAGCTCCATGCAAGGATATGAAGAATAAGCCCTTGTTTCTCAGGCATGGTTTCAAACTCTTGCTTCACTTTGAGAAAGAGCACTTCTTCGCTCTTCTGTGAACTAATGGCTTTCAGCCAGAGAGCGGCTGTTTCTGTCCACGCACATTGAACTTCATCATGACTTGATATGCGTTGTAGTAACCAACGACAATTTTCAAAACGCGACTCTAATTCGTGGAAATTCTTACTGTTTACCAAATTTTCTAATGCAAAACTTCGGCTCTTAGCATTTTGGTCTAATGACAACATCGCCAAGATATCAGGCAATAAGCTGACCGAACCTTGCCAAGCAAATTCGCGCAATGCAATTTGACACAGTTTCGCTTGCTCTGTTCTATCAAAAACATGATTGTTGAGCACCGATTGCATCGGCGTCTTTAACAAGATTGGAAACTCTTTTTCTACGCTATCAAGAACCTTGGCGCCAATGGTTTCTTCTTTTAAAATGATTTTTAATATCGAAATAGGAAACGAAGATTGTTCATCTTCAGGCTGTAGGGCACGAAGCAATTGATAAAAATATCCGGCACTCCAATAAAGACCTCTACCCGTTTCTTCCAATGATGCCAATAATGGCTCAATTTCATTTAAATACGTACGGTTCAACTGCAATCTTTTCAAAAATCGAATGATAGGTTGCAACGCATCATCAGCACGTCCATGATTGGGTACAGCAATGTGATCATGCAAAAAATGCCACAGCCTATCTTCATGGTCGACAAATGAACTTAACCCAACTGGTGCATCCACATCTTTGGTCCCTAAGGCCCTAAACTCCCCATTTCTTGAGTATTTAAATTGCATACCACGCGCATGAAACTTATCAATGAGCGCGATACGATGAGCCCCCGTATGGGCAGGATCGTTTTTCATCTGGCGCAAAGTTTCTACCAAATCTTGCCAATTTTCAGGAGAATCCAATACACTCAGATCACTGGTGGTAAAATCAAGTGATAATAAGTGCGTGATCAACACACGCAACTCATTTTGAACCACAGGTCGAATGCCCATTGTTTCTTGATAAAATGCTTGTAACCTCTCTTCTGTGTCTACTCCAAAAAGTGTTGCCAGTTTATATCCTTCACGATGAACATAATCAGGGACGTCAGCACCCTTCTTCATCAAAGTCTGTAATGTAAGCACAGAATCAAGATGCCACGCGCCTTTTTGGTGCAAAATGCTTAAGGCTTCAAGCCAAGTGCCATGAGGGTATTTGCGTAATAAAGCATTCAAAGTGTCTTCATTAATATGAGTACCGAAAAGACTCGCCAACGCAGTTAAGGCATTTAACTCTATACTGAGTTGATGATGGCCTAGTTTATATACCGCTTGGTGCAAATGTCTTGCAATGATGGATTGAAATACCCCGGGGAATGATTGAATTAGATTCATGGTTTCATCAATATCAGTCGCAGGATATTGGGTAAACAAGAGCCACATCAATAAGTCTTTAGAGGCCGGTTGATCATTACCTAATCGTCTTGACAAATTCGGGTATGCTTCATGACTGAATTGTCTTTGAGAAGCTATGGTACGCTTTAATTTAAGGGTAGCATCATCCCCCACCCAACCATACAGTTCTTTTAAGTCCGGAGCATAAGTGGGTGATCCTTGGGTAAAATGATGGAGAAGCAATTCTTTGTCTACGTATTTAAATCCTTCGTATTTCAAAGCATAGGGCACACCACCATGCGTTCTATCCATGGTTTGCAACTCAGCTAAAAACCTCTTTTGCATATCTGGATCAGCAATTTGTCTTAAGCTTTCCAAAATCCTATCCATGGCCATTTGCATGTTCTCAGGATGGATCCCGTCAAACTCATTCCCATCAAGCGCCAAACCAAGTTGATCGAGCTCATTTAAAAAATAAGAAAAGGCTTGCCACAAACTAGCAATATGATCCCATTGAACCCCTTCAATATGCTTCTTCATCACACATTGCCAAGCACGCAAATTCTTCTTTGCAGCAAAAGGACGTAATTTATTAATCATTTCATCCATGTTGACAAAAAATTTATCATTGATGAAGCAATTGAAATTAGCGGTGTTATTCAAAATAAAATGATTAAAATAACTGAAAAATTCATCCCCTAAAGCATTTTGCATTTGCCGTAGTTTGGTGATTAATAGCCCCATTCCCTTTTCACCATAACGATGAAACACTTGCCCTAAAGCACATAAAAAGGGTTCATCCATGGGAATGGTTGTGGCAAAACGTTGCAAATCAGGAGGAAGATTTTGTAGCAGAAGCTGGCGTAAAGCATCTGGAGTGAGGGTCAGCAACCTTTCTTCTTGGGACATAAAAGCCTTTAGCCCTTCAATCCCTTTGTATTGCCATAATTGCAAAAAAATAGGCCAATTTCGAATGGTTTTGTCGCGTTGTGTTGATAGGGTGAGGCTATGTGCCGGATTGGCACGACAAAATTCATTAAAATCAGCAGTATAATCTTTTTTCGGCTGTAATTTTGCAAACAGAATCATATATTGCCAATCTTCCACGTCCAGCGGCGCTTGATTAAAATATCTGGCTAGATTAAATTGACGAAAATCGCCATCCCAAGCATAAGCTTCTGGGATCCGAACATCTGGCTCAATGGTGAGGGCATTAGGAAGACTCACGTAAGACAGTTCAGCGTTATAGCATAAAATCAAGAACCCATCTTTAGAGCGCTGTGTGTAAAACCCTTTGGGGAGATTATCTGGATTTAAGCCAGACGATAACAAGCGATGTTTCCGCAGCAATGCTTTTGCTGCCTCCTGGGTCATTTTATGAATCGCATGAGTCGCAATGACGGAAGGATTCGCACTCACCCAGGTATGAAAAAATCCTTGTAAGAGAGATTCAGCAGGCGCTTTTAATGTGGCACTGCGTTCATACAAAGCATTTTCTTTAGAAAATGCGTCACAAAATTTCGCAAGTAATCGGTCAATATTGCTATGATCAACCAATTCTCCAACCAATGCCTCTTCCACAGCCTGCATCTGAACACGCTGTTGTTCTTGTTGGATTTGACGATTTTGTTCAATCTGTTGCTGTTGTTGCAACTGCAATTGAACAACCCCACCTTTCTTTAAAGGCCAAGAATCATCGGGCTTAATTCTATCAAAGGCAAGATTGACTGCTTGCCCTAAGTCATCAGCTGGATCTTTGAAAGCATCGTGATGAGGTAGCATATCCATGGCCGGCACATCATCATGAAAATCACTACACTCTTCAATGTGTCTTAACGTTTTATCTGCAAGCGCTCGATGCCGATTTGCTAAAATCACATCGTTTAACAGACCATACATTGCCCGCAACTCACACAAAGCATCCGATGTGTTTTGTTTGTCTTCAAGCTCAGGAATGACCACCAATCCTACCCAACCATTTGTATGAGCATGACGAGTAAGGGTCTCTAAAAATTGCCTACAAACGATACGGTCTTTCTTTAAAAAATCAGTCAAAATGATTTTATCAAATCGTTCGATATGATTGATTTGTCCTAACAATTCGATAAATAAACCATCTCTTCCAGATTGATAAGAAATACCAAGCTCACTGAAAGGAAAATAAGCATCACGCTTCAAATGGTCAATCAGTCGTTTCAGGTATTGTTCTATTTCTTCTGGTGAACAACCAGCATAAAAAGGAGGTAAATCTTTGCCATAGACGCGCTCAATATCTTCTCGCACAGTGAGATCGTTTAAATAGTCAAGGACTGCATCCAACCCCATAAGACCCATTTCACGTACACAGCGTTTGAAAAATTCATGTTCTTGTTTTTGTTGCAAAACTTGGGGTTGTTCATGGAGATAGAGCAGCCAAAATCGAGCAGCTTGTCGCCAATAATGATCAGCCATGGGTGGGCGATATCCATTTGCGGCTAACCAGCGGTTACGTGCAAAAGTGGGTATCAATTGCTGTCTCACTTGATGAAGAGAGCGATTGCCATTACCAATCTCTAATTCGGTGACATAAGCATTGGCTTGCATAAAACTAAGAATCAAACGTTGCTCTTGGATATTGAGTTGATACTGTTCAGGCAAAGTAATGGCAAGCTTTTGTTTCTTAGCCCGACCACGAAAAACAGATAAAACCATTGCAGTGGCCACATCTTCCTGAATAAATGCGCCTACTTTTTTATCTCGCTTAATATTATTTAACCAGTTAGTACTAACAACATATTGGGCGGTATATTTGCCATATGCACGAGACAGGTTGTCCATGTTAATGACAGGAGGAATAACCAAGTTCACGGTATTTTCAATACTTTCATTTAAAATATCCATGATAGGATCACGAAGAGCCGTGTCTAAACCAAGCACAAAGCTTCGCGCATTCACATTAACTTGGGGATGATCTCCCATACGCAACCGCTCTTTGGCCACGATTTCTAGTGCTTTACATAAATCATTCGGTGGAAATCGATGAGGACCTAATTCCCCTAAGATATAAGCACGAGCTAAATCATATACCCAGTTTTCTCGAACATGTTCTTTCTGCAATGTACTGAAACTTTCAGAAAAATAACGACGTTCCTCTTCACTTTTCAAATTTAATATGATGTCTTGAATCTCACATTGAGCTACCCCTAA
>DAHWEW010000117.1:0-6603 GCA_027326225.1 Legionellaceae bacterium | reverse complement strand
TTAGAAAGCCCTTCGAGACGCGTGCTACGCACGCTCCTCAGGGCGAACGGATTAGGGAAAAATGGCTAAACTCGAGTGATAGACTCTTCGTGAGTGACAGGAAAACGTTAACTCATGAAAAAACGCCAAAAGTCATAGATATCAGTAGCTCACCGAATTATGCCGCACCAGAATATAGCCAATGCCTTAAAAGGTCCGATGAAGATGGCTTGACTCTTGACCCAGTTCAGGCACGAAAGACCACTTTAGATATGCCCTCTTACATGGCTTTTCAAATAGGGATGGCTTTAAAAGAGTTTTTGTTTAAGAGTGGTGTGGTAGAGCATCAGGGAGAAGAGGATTATTATCAAAAATTGTTAAGCACGGAACCCATCACTGGTTTTGTCCAAAATCCTACGAATGAGATTCAAAATATCTCTTTGCTTATTCAAGAATTAACTAAGCCTGAGCCTAAAGACAGGCTCTCGATAAAACGCGTTCAAACCTTTCTTCAAAAAGTGCACCTGAACCCTCTGCATTTTAAAGCTCAGCTAGATAAAGCGGCTGACATTGAGCTTATGACCAAAGCATTAGCTGCTGATGCCGCAGAACAATCCATCACCCAAGCCCATACATTGTCAAATTTTGATGAACTTTGCACGGATCCAAAATTTGGTATTCAGTTAGACACGGCGCACATTCAAAAAGTAAAAGGCTATTTACAAACCCTAGACTCACTGTTGTTAAAGAAAGATCTTGAAAAGTCTAGTCCTGGTCGCTTGCTCCTCCACAGAATAACTGGAGGATGGCTTCGGGTACCGAAAGTAAGCACCCTTGAGGAATGTGCCTCCTTATTACCACTTAATTCTAAAACGAGAATTTATATGAGAATATGCGCTAGCGCAGGTTCTGTAGGTCTTTCCTCCGATCAAAAAGAGATATTACCTCGTATTTTAGCAGCATCTCAACCACCAGAGATTCATCCCAGAACTGCCTCAGAACCTACCGATGCAAGCGCAACACATGCTACAGACTCGACTGTAACCACTCATACTCATTCTACTGCTGGGGATCCTTGGAGTGGCTCCCCCACAGATCTGATGGCTGATGAAGCAACGATCATTCATAAACCCGATCCAGAAGGGGATCGACTTGCGTCAAAATCGACGATAATCGCACATGACGCTACAGTGATGGCTTCTGGAGAAGGCTCAATGATTGTCAATCATGGCGATTCAGCAACAGCCAAAAAGGCTTCACCTTGGTCACACGTCATGTTTGAAGCATCGGGGACTCTGAACCCTGTAAGAGCCAACAGCATCTCTACCACCATTAGACAAGGTGACGCCATCGATGCTCAAACGAAACTAAAAAAAGAGTTACATCACCTCTCTCATCCTGATGCTCAGGAATCTTCTCCTAAAGAAGATGGCGCTTCATTAAGCTCTCGTGATTCTACACTTAAATAAATGTAATTCATGATCCGGTTCACTCTGAAAAACCGGTTAAACGCATCATTACGTAAATTTTACGAATACCATAGTCAGAGCAAATGAACTACTTTTATCAGCTTTAGTAAACGCCAAAAAAAGGTTGGAAATATTTTGATAGAAGCATTCAAGAAACAAATCCATGCAGAAATAGCTGCGATTCAGGATAATTCACCTAAACATCGAAACACTTGTGCGCAGTTAGCATTGCTCGAAAAAGCAAATTCAATCGAAGAGCTCGTTGCTCTTTTAAATGAAATAAAACATCCAGTCCATATTAAGCTCGCTGCATCTAGCCCAGCCATTCATGCACTCATCTTGGATAATCCCGATGCTTTTATCGCATTTTTTTCACGGGACAATATTAGGGCAATCATTCATCAAGCAGCGAAACTAGGTCATGTAGCGCTCGTCACTTCTTTGGTAGAAAAAATTAAGCTGGATGTTGTCAAAGAGAAAGTGGCACCCCCGCATGGAAGCTATACAAGCTATAAGGATGGCACATATGCATTCCATGATGCTGTACCACTTTGTCATGTTGTAGCACAATCTGGCAACATCGAGTTAATGCGTTATATTTTATCTTTCTATGATTTGGCTGCCATAGATAAAACCTCTACCCATGGCGATCTACAAATTGCACTGACCATAGCCGCGGAACACAATGGATATGACATCGTTGACTTGTTGCTTTCTTCTGGTGTCAATGTTAATTCAGTAAGAAAAGTGGGCGAATCAACAACCGCACTTTACTACGCAGTATTGTATGCACCTAAGCAGTTGAGTGAGTTATTAGTAGAACGTGGCGCGACCATATCCTATTTAAACAAGTTTCATGCTGTATCGCGTGGTAAGTTAGATATTGTAATGTATTTTGTGTCAAAGGGTGTCGACTTTCACAAATCTGATGCTTTTGATGCCTATTGGTTAAATGCATTTGAATCAGGCTCTGTAAGTATGGCCAGATATTTTATTGAAACACTTAAAATAGCGTTTTATAAGCCAGGCATTGAAAGAGAACGTAAAAAATACATAGATACCTCCATCGTTAAAAAAGCAGTTCATTCTGGTTCCATTGACATGTTGCAATATATTGAACACGAACTAAACATTCCGGTGACAAAATTAATTCAAGATGAAATGCAAGCAACAAAGCATTATCATCATATGTATGGAGAATTTATCGTATTAGAAGCAGTTTGTTCATACAATGTTAACTTACTCAAGTTTCTCTTTGAAACCAAAGGATTAACTCCGAAAAAAGAACACCTGTCGCAACTATTGGGCTATGCCTATGATAATGGCCTTTGTTTGCCTCAACACCGTAAGTTCGCGACACATGCCTATGTGTACAGTTTTGTCCATGAAAATCAAGACTTGTCTCAGCTGCTGAAGAAAGTATCCAACACGGAGGATTTGAGTGGTTTATCAAATCAAGAACTCTTCATGTTGTATGCCGATTACACGAAACAGTTCAAAGAACGTGAGGAGCGATTTGCTCGTGGTATTTTGTTTCGCGATAACTCCACACATCTAGCCAATGAAATAGCCAAGCGTAAGCTCAATCAAATAGAGTGGCTTGATTTAGCCAAAAGTAATCCTAATTTAGCGGCAGATGTACTTTACTTTTTAACTGTTTCGGCAGAAGGATATCCTGACGATGAAGTCATGGATTTATTAAAAGATCCAGTCTTTGATCCAAACTGCAATCTAGACGACGGTAGTCGCCCATTGCATTTGGCGATTCGTTATAGAAGAGTGCAATTAGTTGGTACACTTTTATTATCAGGTGCTGATCCAGATATGGCCAATCATGTTCATCGAACCCCGATTACCATGATGGATCCTAATGACAAAGATGGATTAGACAACATGCTCAAACATTCCAAGAGTCTGGTTAATAGCCTGTCTCGATGTATGCAAATTTCAGGCTCTCTGCATTTAGTCCCTATGTTGCAACATATGCAGGGAAATATTGTCGGAATAGACCTTTTAGATTGGTTAAAATTAGGGAGAAAGGCATCCGGTAATGTCTACAATGCCTTGTGTCACTTAAACCCTGAGACTTATGCTTTAGCCAAAGCGCAAATTACTGCTATGAATGACACGTGGTGGACTAAGGAACTAGAATTGGCTGACGGGTTTAGAAATACGGGCATAAAACCGCAGGAAATTGTTGAGGGTGAGGATTCCTTATTTCGCGCACAGCTATTTTCAAGCCTATTTGGTTCAGGGAGCTCTTGTTGTGGAGGGGGAGGATTAAGATTGCTTGCTGCAGCAGCCCTCTTGGGTCCGAATGGTATTGACGATTTACTATCAGATGAGGAAGAAGAGGATGACTCTCCAGTAGCTCACGAAGAGGAAAGAGTCTCTCCATTAGTAGCCAATTCTATATATGCCCCGAGTAAAACATCAACGCGAAGCCCAGCGCCTCCAGTTAATGAATCTGATCTAATCGCGGAAAATAAACCATGAGGTTACCAGCGATGGCACAATAACAACAGGGCTTGTGCCTCGTCACCCTAATTTGGCGTCCTAGGCCATTTGATGGCCTATTGCTTAAGCATTGGGGGTGAGCGTGACTTTAAACACATAGGGTGAGGCTTGAGAATCTGTTTCCGGTGTATTGGTATCAGGCAAGGAGCTTGCAATGCCACCTACGATGTAGCCAAGTACGGTTGGTTTACGAATCGCATCTAAACTGATTACTTTATTGGGGTATTGAAGAAGGTTGCTCGGTATAAAATAGGCTCCAGCACCAAAAAGTAGGGGGTTGCTGGGGTGTGTTAGGTTTAGTGTCGAGGCTAAAATGGTCGGATACTGACTGTCCATCAAGTATTGAGTGAATGAACCATTCTGATCCATTTTGATGGTGGTTACTTGATTGAGGAAAGGTATTTCTGGATCGGTCTGAAATGTATCATTTTGATAGTATCCATAAGACATCCCCCCAAAAATAATGGTGTAATTACTCTTGTCTTTTTTAGAATATAAACTTGCAGTGGCACCAACATACTGGTTCATTGCTTGTTTAAATGTAGTTGCGGCATTCGGATCGGCCATGATGGGATTGCCCGTTTCTTGTATGAGAACAGGAACAGTCCATACGCCTGGAGAGACTGGATTTGTATAAGGGTAAAAGACCCCGGCATAAGCCACCAAACCATATTGGTTTGCATTGTTGTCCAAAATGACTGGCACAATATTTAGATCGCGGCGGTGTAAATTTGGATCTGGATTGCTGGGTCTGGACGGGTAGACATTGACAGCAAGCTGCCCATTCGCATCAACGATCTGAAATTGCCGTACCTGTTCACTATAAACCCCAGTTGTGCCTGGTCCGGTCCCTGGATCATAATAATAGCCTGTAAAGTTTTGTCCAAAAACAAGTTGTGTCAAATTTCCTAACGGAAACATCTCTCCACCGGCTATTTGAAAAACTGGGTTATAGAGTTGACGAATATTTTTTCCAACGGAGTTTCCGACAGTTGGATTCATTACCCATTTCACTATGCCTGGAAGGTAAATGGCCGTTAATATGGGCTTAGTGTCTAAGGAACCTGTGCTGCTGTTATACCCATAGCCACCCGTCATATACAATGTGTTGCTCGATTGATACCCCTGTGGACTTGTGACTGATAGGCTTTCGATTTGTTGTGCTGTTAAGCCAGCAGTGGGATCGTTCAAAGAGCGAGAAAATGTCTGTCCTGTTTTGGGATCGACGACAAGGATGTTTATATTTTGGCCAGACGTGGGAAAGGCAGGAGGGCTGTCTGGCGGTGGGGTAGGAGGAAAACCATGCAATCCATTATTTCTCCCCGCAATAAATACCCATTGCCCTTTGTAAGAACCGACCATCCCAGAGTGGAGCCCGATGGGTAATTGAAACGAGGCTTGTTCAATAGTCACCTGAAAGGGCAAGCCTATTTGTGGAAGCACAGGACTCAGCTCGTCTGTTTGGTTACTGGTCGTGTTAGCATTGCAGGCAAAACACACGAAGATAAAGCTTGTTATCATAAGGCGATGTTTCATAAAAATCCTGTAACTATTCTCCACGTTCACCGAAAAACCATATTTTGAGCATATTGGAGCGATCTTCACGCAAAAAATGCTCACATGCTTATGGGTTAAGCAATTTTATAGTTAATCCCTAAAGTTCCTTGAACAATTGTATTTGTAATACCAAACTCATCTTGAGTATCATCATAAGTGCTGTAGCTATTTGGCATGATATAATCCAGTTTGAATCGAATAGACAACCTCTTAAACAATGCATATTCAATACCGCCACAAACAACTGGGCCAAATGCTGTTTGATTTAAGGAAAATGAATTCGTAAAAGGCACCCCATCCACATTAACCACTTGACCTGCTATCCTAGACCAGGATAAACCCGCGCCAATGAAAAGTAGTGTTTTATCACTTTCCATCCCACCGATCAGTTGCAACAAAAAATTATTTTTTAGCTGATTTTCAGCGTCTAACTGGTAAAGAGCATAAGGAGAACCGTAGTTACTTTTAAACGTAGCATCAGAGAAGTTCCCAGTAAACTCTAATCCATACAACCCAGAGGCCAAGGCAAGCTCTAAGCTACGGCGATACCCCAGTTGAAACCCGCCTGTAAGCTCTGGATTTCCTATTTGTTGAATGGTGGCATTAAACGTTGTTGCCATATTGTCGGTCATGTTGAGGCTATGTTTCAACGCTCCGATATTCAACCCCCCATAAAATCCGGTCCAGTGATAAGGCTCGGTTGTTGCAGGCAATGGTGTGTGAGAAAATAAGGCATGAGAAAATAGTGCAGCAAAAATACCAGCAAATCGAAGTAATTTCATTGACAAATCCGTATGTTGAGTGAATATTTAGTAACAAAAAGACTAATACAGAACATAACATCAGGAATTTATAATGAAAAGAGTTCTCTTAGAATTATCTGTAATCTTAATAACCCTCTTGTTGCCTATGGCAACCATTGCCTCAAATTTGATTAACAATAAAAAGTATGAGGGCAAGCTAGGTTGCATCGCGTGTCATCAACAAACCATGCAGCAAGAGCATGCTAGTCACAAGACAAGTGAACTGATTTTGCCACAGAAAAAGTCGGCCTAAAATAAAACGATCTCATCATCTGATG
>DAHWEW010000116.1:0-6615 GCA_027326225.1 Legionellaceae bacterium | reverse complement strand
CTCGTTTAGAGGCTTGGGGATTATAGCGCCCTGAGGCTTGAAAAAGAGGGTCGACATCCACAACCACTGCACGATACCCTTGTCGTTTGTGCACCACTAGATCGCCAATATTGAATTTTGCTACTTTATACATCGGCATCTCCAAACACACTATATAAATGATATCGGTTTTTGTTTAAAAATCTTGAATAAAAAGAGTTAGAATGCTTTGGAATAAATCGTCACAACTTAAAACCCTTGTTGTAAAAGCAGGGTAGCCTTACCTGGTGTGAGTGGCCTACTGAAATAGTACCCTTGTACCACTGTGCATCCTAAATCACGTAACATGTTGAGTTGTGCTGCTTCTTCAACACCTTCAGCTATCACTTCTAACTTCAGTTGCTCTGCCATCCCAAGGATGGCTCGGATAATTGACACATCGACGGGATCAGACACCATATCTCTGATAAAAGATTTATCAATCTTAATGGTATCGATGGGCAGTCGTTTTAGATAATTGAGAGAAGAATAGCCTGTGCCAAAATCATCACATGAAATACGGATCCCCAAATTTTTAAACTCTTTTAAGGTGGTCATCGCTGCAGCATAGTTTTTCATAATTGTCGTTTCTGTGATCTCCACCTCTAACAGTTCTGGTGACAAATGACTATCATCAAGAATAGACTCCATACTTTTGATGAGATGATAATGACCACGTCGATGTATCTCATGAAACTGCCTCGCAGATAAATTCACAGATACTCGTAATCCAGGATATTTCTTCTGCCAAAATTTGGCTTGTTCACAAACGTTTTGCAATACCCATTCTCCTATCGGCACAATAAGTCCGGTTTTTTCCGCCAAAGGAATAAAGTCATTGGGCATAATCAACCCAAGCTCTCGATTTTGCCAACGAAGTAATGCTTCCATACCAACGATTTGTCTACTTTGCGTCTCTACTTGAGGTTGGTAACAAATAAATAGTTCTCGACGTTCTAATGCCTGACGCAAGTGTCGCTCCTGTTTTTGCGAGTATTGAACGATGTGACTCATTTCTTCTGCAAATACTTGATAGTTATTTTTACCCAACTCTTTGGCTTGCCCTAAGGCAAGATCAGCATTGGCCAAAAGCTCTTCAGCATTTTTGATTGAGCAGGGATAAAAACTGATGCCAAGACTCGCTGTGATAAAAATGTCTTGTCCTTTGATGGTAAAGGGATGAGACAACCACTCTAAAATATTTTCAGCGATTAAAAGCACCTCTTCATAAGAATCAATACGACATAACACAATAATAAACTCATCCCCCCCCTTTCTCGCTAAGATGTCACCTGCGCGCAGATGGAGCGATATTTTCTCCGAGACTCGTTGCAAAATCAGATCGCCTATTGAACTTCCCATGGTATCGTTGATATATCTGAAATTATCCAGATCAACGATCAGGATTGAGCCTTCTTCAAGATTCTGTTTCGCCTCTTGGATTAATTCCTGAATTTTCTCACGGATTTCAATAAAATTTGGCAAGCCAGTCAACTGATCAGAATGGGCCAAACGGATTAACTCATCTTGTGCGCGACGAACCACTTCTTCTTTCTCAACATTTTCATTTAACAACCATAATGCTTTTTTTCGGTAGGTATTCAAAAGAGCGTGCTCTCGCTGATACAGTGCTTGTAACAGGTTTGGCAAGGTCACTATTCCAACCACTTTTTGCTTTCTATCAAGGACTGGAAGAACGTCTCGTTTTTCTTTTTTCATGATAAGCAAAGCTTGACGAACAGTAGTCCCGGCTTTAATCGTAGGCTGATTCAACTCATCCATAAACGCTCTAAAGGACCAATCAGGATGCGATAAAATCTCTAATTTCGTCACTAATCCACGGAATACCCCGTTGCTTGTACATTTGGTGAAAACCACGAAAATGGTTTCAGTAGAATTAGGATCAGGATGACTTTCTTCCAAAACCCTGGTGAATTTTTGAGACATACATTCGGTCACTATTAAACGCTTCATAGGCCACCAATCGTGAGTCCATAGATCTATTTTTCGTTATCAACTGACTTTGTACATGACATCTTTTGACACTAAAATCGTTCAACTGGCTTATGGCAATATGGCATTTTATGATATTTGGTATAATAGTCCTGATGAGCCTCTTCCGCCGGCCAAAAAGGCCCAACCGGTATCAGTTGGGTCACCACATCATAGCCATTGCCCTTTAGCACTTTGATAAGTCCCTCCACTTGTTCGAATTGAGTGTCATTGTAATAAAACACAGCACTTTGATACTGTTGTCCCAAATCAGGACCTTGACCAAATCGACTGCATGGATCATGAATTTCAAAAAATCGCTTAATAATTGTTGTGTAATTGGTTTTGTCTCTATCAAAAACCACACGCGCTGCTTCATAATGCCCTGTATTACCTTGACACACTTGCTGATAAGTTGGACATTCTACTTTTCCACCACAATATCCAACTTCAACTTTTAAAACGCCTGGAATCCGGCGTAAGTAGTAATCAACCCCCCAGAAACAACCTCCGGCAACGATTGCTTCTTCGCTATCCTGTACGTGAAGGCTATGAACAAAATCAATAGAAACAGAATTGACACAATAACGACGATTTTTTACCGTCAAGTGCTCTCCGACAAACACATGCCCCAGATGCCCCAAACAACGAGCGCAAAGGATTTCCGTACGCATCCCATCGGCATCTTTGCATTCTTTAATGGCATCGGTTATGCCTTCATCAAAGCTTGGCCAACCACAACCGGCAGTAAACTGACTATGTGCACGAAACAAAGACAGACCACATCTACGGCATAAGTAGCTCCCCATTGTCATCAATTGATTGTAGACACCACTGCCGGGCGGCTCCGTTGATTTTTCACAAATAACTCGCCGAGCCGCCGTAGTTAAACTGGCCGTTTTATCAAGAAAAAAAGGCATATCACACCTATTTTAATGTAACAAGGAATCGTCCCTTTTCATTCTCTTTATTATTCTGGCGCCCGATGACAAAGTTTATCTGCTAAGTAACCAATAGCACCGGCATAATAAATTGAGTTGTTGTAGCGCAAGATCATTTTATAATTGGGAAAAGCAAGGAATACAGGCCCACCGTTAGGTTCTACGATGCTCGCTTGTAAATTTTGATAGGGTAAAGGTTGCCCACTGGTCGTTCGAACACCTAAAGCATTCCACTCACTGACTGGTTTGATGATTGTTTTACCTTCAAGCATTTTATCAAATTTAGGTGGCAGCTTGACGTAAATAGCCCAGGGCTGCCCTGTTTGCCAACCATTGATTTTCATATAATTTGCTATGGACGCAAACACATCCGGTTTTGAGTTCCATATGTCCTTACGCCCATCGCCATCATAATCCACTGCATACTTCACCCAACTTGAGGGTAGAAATTGACACTGGCCTGATGCACCAGCCCACTCTCCTTTAAAATGGTCTAAAGTCACATGTCCATCATTTAAGATATGCAAAGCTAAAAACAATTCCTTACGGAAAAATGATTGTCGTGATGAATCATAAGCAAGCGTCGCTAATGATTGGATCACCGGAAAATTGCCCATATAACTTCCATAACTAGACTCCATCCCCCAAAAGGCCAGGATGAAACAAGGATCAACACCATAATGATTGGCAACTTCATCAAGAACTGCCTTGTTCTTTTTGTATGCTTGCTCACCTTCAATAATACGGTAATGATCCACTCTTGATTTCAAATATCGTTCAAACGTTAATCGGTGTTCGGGTTGAGAATGAGCCAATCCTTTTACTTTTCGGCTTGGCTCATGAATATTGGCAAAAGCCTCATCAAATGTTTCAGGGGAAATGCCTTGGGCTAGTGCTTCTTTTCTTACCTCTATGACCCAGCTGTCCCAACTTTGATTTTGTGCAAAAACCACGGATGAGAACACGAAACCAAATGCCACAAGAATGAATCGAACTCTATTCATACCTACTCCCCTTATTGTTATTTTTGTAAAAAAGTTGAATCAAATATCCTTCCACTTCATGGAGATCCCTGAGCACTTGGGATAACGAAGAGTGAATGAACCATTTTGTTCTTTACTAATCGATAGGATTTTTCTTCAAAACTTTAATATTCATATCGACCAGAATCTGTCAGAACTTTAATATTAATTTTAACCCCTAAATACCCACCGAACCGTGACCGTCAGGGAGCGGAAATTTTTGTCCCGCAGAAGTTCGAATTTCCGCTCCCTGACGGTCACGGTTCGGTTAAAGATTCTTCTCTGCTCCCGTTCAGTTCGATCTTTTGCAGTTACCTGTTGGCAAAATAAGTGTTGTCATCTATGATTTTAGGTTAGGGAGTTAAACCCATAGAGGGAAACCATCATGTCCACAAAAAATAAATTTCGTACAGAAACAGATAGCTTGGGCGAAGTATCCGTGCCTGCTGACAAACTATGGGGTGCACAAACCGAACGCTCCCTTCAGCATTTTAACATTGGTGATGATCTTATTCCAAAAGAAATGGTCAGCGCTTATGCCATTTTAAAAAAAGCCGCAGCGCTTGCAAACCATGCTGGTGGCCGCTTAACCTTGGAAAAATGTCAACTCATTACAGAAGTCTGTGATGAAATACTCGAACACAAGCACCAGGACATGTTTCCATTACATGTTTGGATGACAGGCAGTGGCACACAATTTAACATGAACGTTAATGAAGTGATCTCAAATCGTTGTGCTGAGCTCAAAGGACTCCCCTTGGGAGGTAAAAAACCGATCCATCCTAATGATGATGTGAATATGTCACAATCATCCAATGATTCTTTTCCTTCAGCCATGTACATTGCCAGTGCTATGGGAGTCGTCAACCAATTATTTCCAGCCTTGACCCAACTCAAAGATGAATTAAATCGTAAAAGTCAGGCCTGGAAAGATGTGGTGAAGATAGGAAGAACTCACATGCAAGATGCAACTCCCTTGACTGTTGGGCAAGAATTTTCTGGCTATGTCGGGATGCTAGAAGATGGATTTGCTCGGATTAAAACGGCCTTGGAAGGGGTATACTGCCTAGCTTTGGGTGGAACTGCCGTTGGAACGGGTATCAATGCGGCCCCGGGATTTGATGTAGCGGTTGCAAAACAAATTGCTCATCTCACCAAATTACCCTTCAAATCAGCACCTAATAAATTTACAGTACAAGGGGCTCATGATGCATTGGTGCACTTATCAGGTACATTAAAAACCCTCGCAGTCTCTCTCTACAAAATCGCCAATGACATTCGACTGCTTTCTTGTGGACCACGTGCAGGAATCTATGAGCTTCTCATTCCTTCCAATGAGCCCGGTTCCTCTATTATGCCCGGCAAGGTGAATCCAACCCAGTGCGAAGCATTAACCATGGTTTCTATACAAGTAATGGCTAATGATATGGCTGTCTCCTTTGGTGGTGCGAGTGGATATTTAGAAATGAACGTTTATAAACCTTTGATCATTTTTAACATCACCAAGTCCATTCGCTTATTGTCAGACAGTATGAAAAATTTCAGTCAATTCTTAGTCAAAGACATGCAATTAAATGAAAAGCAGATTGCTCATTACGTCGAGCGTTCGCTGATGTTAGTAACAGCTCTATCTCCCATCATTGGTTATGACAAAGCGTCTCAAATTGCACACTATGCGCTCGATCATGATCTATCATTAAAAGAAGCAGCCCTTGCATTAAAGGCCATCAGTAGTGAAGAGTTTGATAAAGCGATGGATCCTAGAAAAATGGTGCATCCCTATGTGGCTGATGAGAAATAAATCATAAGGATGGTATGAAAGATAAAAAAATCACCCTATTAGTGATTGATGATAATCAAAACGACAGAGAGTTTTGTAAACATTTATTGCAAAAAAATAAGGATATTGGCGCCATTCTTGAGGCAGAAACCGTTTCAGATGCAGTAGCGCTTTATTCTAAACATGACATTGACTGTGTGATCATTGACTATAAACTACCGGGTGAAAGTTATCTTGATTTTATTGAGTACGCAGGGAAATTAGCTCAACCTTTGGTACCACTCATTATGCTGACTGGTCAAGGCAATGAACAAGTTGCCGTTGATGCAATGAAAGCCGGGGTTTCTGACTATCTCAATAAAGATACCCTATCAGAGCCGCTCCTAAGTAAAGCCATTCTCCATGCTATTGAAAGAAGTCTATTGGTCAAAGAGATTCACGAAAAGACAATAGCACTTGAACTCATGGCAACCACCGATGGATTAACGGGGCTCTTAAATCGCATCACTTTTCAAAAAGAAGCCATGAAATGGATATCACATGCCAAGCGAGTGAACCAACCCATAGCCTTGTTTTTTATTGACTTTGATAATTTTAAACAAGTAAATGATGAATATGGTCATGCAGTGGGCGATCTGTTGCTGTCTTTAGCCGCTGATAGGCTGAAAAGGAGCTTACGAAATGAAGACTTACTTTGCCGATATGGGGGAGATGAATTTGTTGCCATCACCAGGATCCATTCTGAACTTGAAGCAATAGAAATTGCAAAAAAAATCATTCAATTCCTATCTCAACCTTTCCATAAACACGAAAAAACATTTACAGTCAGTGTCTCTATAGGCATTAGCTTTCTTGATGAAAG
>DAHWEW010000115.1:0-6642 GCA_027326225.1 Legionellaceae bacterium | reverse complement strand
AATGGCAACAGCGCCAACAAACACCAAAAATAAAGCGATGACGTTGGACAGTACAGGACGTTCAATAAAAAATTCAGATATCATTTTTTCGTCTCAGGTTGAATCGGTGTCACAGGATTACCTGGGGTTGCATTTTGTATCCCAGAAACAATCACGTTATCATTTGCATCAAGCCCTTTTACAATAGCCCGCAGCCTTTGCTCGAGCGTTCCTGTCACCACTCGCTTTAGCACCACAAGATTGTCTTGACCCATGACCAACACATAAGGTCCTATTTGATCATACTGAATAGCTGTATCAGGAATGGTCAATTGAGGGGTCGGAGAGCCTATAGGAATTCGAACCTGAACAAAAAGCCCAGGCAGCAAGGTGTACTCCTTATTAGGCAAAAGTGCTCTAAATTCCATGGTACCAGTAGATGCATTAAGACCCGTGTTGACGAAATTAAGGTTACCCTTATGCAAAAACTTTGTTTCATTCTGCATGCGAACGAAAACGGGGATTTGGCTGATGTCTTCGGGCTTAAAAGCATGAGAGCGCGCATATTCTCGGATTTTGATTAAGTCCAATTCATTGAGATTGAAATACACATAAATGGGATCGATTTGCTCAATCGTTGCCAAATTAGTCGCTTTCCCATTACCGACTAAGTTCCCTACATCAATCAAATGACGACCAATGCGACCATCAAAAGGAGCTAAAACATGTGTGTAACTATAATTAATGGCAGCCACCGCAGCATTTGCGACTGCTTTGGCAATTTCAGCCTTATACTCTACTGCTTTCGCTGACCAAATCTCCACATTATTGAGCGATGTGGCATTTTGTTTGTACATGCGTTGTTGCCTTGTATACTCAGACTTCGCATAATTGTAATTGGCTTCTTGAACGGTCACTGACGCTTGTGCTTCTTTTAATTTATCCATGTACGGTTCAGGCTCAATGATAAATAGTTCTTTGCCTTTTTTGACCAAAGTCCCATCCGTAAATTCGATTTTTTCAAGATATCCCTCAATCCGTGCAACCAAATTAACTGCATTGAATGCAACCATTGTCCCAGTCTGCGTGACGTAATCCGTGACAGGCATCAATTTGGGCTTTTGTACAATCACTTGAGGAGCCGGGATGGTATGGGTATTTTTTTGGGTAAAATGTTTCACAATGCTATTGATGAGGTAAAGAATAACAACCACGATAATAGCTATTTTGATTAAGTTTTTATGTTTCTGAAGACTCATGTTGATCACCAGTTCGGTAAATAACGTTCTTTGGTTTGTTGGTTTTTGGTCCTTGGGGGCTGATGATTCTCTTGTTTCAGCAAGCCACCCCAATTGGTTCGATTCTGCATTGCTACTTTCATTTGCTTTGGAACAATATCATCACACCCTCGAACCTGCCAACCGCCACCCAAAGATCGATAAAGAGCGACCAATGCTTTTGGAATTTCGCCTTGGGCCGATGTTAAAGAAGTTTGTACCTGGAGCTGTTGACGCTCTGCATCAAGGACTGGGGTATAATCCGACTCTCCTTCGCGATAGCGAATAATGGCTAATTGCGTGGATTTGATAGCGGACCGATTAGCAGTACTCAAATACGCTGTTGATTTTCGTGATTCTATCAACTGGGTGATATTATCTTGTACTTCCTGTTGCGCTTTTAATACCAAATTCATGTAATTTAAAAGAGACTGCTGGAAAGCCGCATCTTGTGCCCGTACTGCATTGGTGATTTGACCATAATTCAGAATGGGCCAATTTACTTGAGGACCTGCGGTAATCGTTCTATTGGACCAATTAAAGATATCACTCAACGACGCCCCATTGATATTGTTTGAGGCAAAAGCAAACGTACCAGTCAGCGAAAAGGAAGGATAAAGATTGGCTTTTGCCGCGCCAATTGCTTCAGATTGAGCAATGGCTTCGAATCTTGCTTGGTGAATGTCAGGTCGATGCGCCAAAGTTTCTCTTGGAATACCCACTGCGACATTTAGAGGGGCACGAGGGATCCCTTTTTTCTGTTTCAAAAATGCATCGGTCTTATCAGGAGGAACACCCAATAACACAGCCAATGCATCTTTTTCATGTTGGAGCTGACTCATATAATTGGGAATGGTAGATTGGGTTTCAGACAATTCTGTCTGAGCTTGCTCCACATCTAATAAGCTGGTTTGACCTGCGCTAAAGCGTGCTTTTGCTATCTGCAATCCTTCTCGTTGGACTGCAATATTCTTATAAGTGATCTTGATAAGCTCTTCTGTGGTTCTGATACTGATGTAAGTTGTTGCAATATCAGCAGTCAAAGTCACCAATGCATTATCAAAAGCCGCAAAAGAAGCTAAGAATGTCGCATCATTGGATAAAATAGCTCTACGATATTTACCCCAAAAATCCAATTCCCAACTGGCAGAAGCGCCTAAGAGCGCTGTATCAAATTCTGTGGGTAAAAGCGTTTGTAATTGTGACCCACCAATGCGGTTATAGGAGAAATTCCCAACAATGGCTTGTTGTTGGGGATAAAGTTCTCCCACTGATTGTGCTAATTGAGCTCTTGCTTGTAAAACACGAGCCGCTGCACTTTGGATAGATAAATTATTGTGATACCCCTGCTGAATTAACGAGGTCAACGTAGGATCATGAAAAACCCGCCACCAATTCGCATTTTTGATGGAGTTTTCTTTAACGGTCGCGTTTTTTTTCCAATGTTTCGCTACATTCTGCTTCGGTTCTTGATAATGAGGACCAACCATGAAACAAGCATTCAGCAACAAACATATTAACAGTGCAAAAATCCTTAACATAGGCGCTGACAATTCCCTTTTGTCTCAAAATACTGAGTTACTGTATCAGTTTGCTAAAATGATTGCTAGGAAGTATTGATTCATAGACGAGATTGTCTCAGCAAAGATGGCTCATCTGAGGAAAAGCACCTTTTTTATAAAGAATTCAAGATTCATCGCCATGATTTTTATTGTATTTTTCTCGATCATGGCGAATCTCTACCTTTAATTTTTAGTATCAGGTTTTACTTTGATCTCTTTCGAAAAAGACGTCAACGCCTTTTCAACAATTTGAAATGATTTTTGCATATAGTCTAAAGCGATATGACCATTAGAAATAGCCAGTTCAAGTTGTTTTTCTAATATCTCTTCAGGCTTAGTCATTTTTGATAGTTCATCTGACTTGAGATAATTATAATGTTGTAATGTTTTGACATTGAGCTCAGCAATGGCTTGAAGCGGTTCTTGTGCTTTCTTGACCATATCTGCTATTTTTTCAAAATATTCCCGATTCATAACTGTTCTCCAATGAATTAATGCTGCACTGCACAATAAAAGTGTAGACCGATAGTTTGAATCCTGTCAACTGTTATGTTTTTTTGGGGTATGATTTAAAATGAGATGTGTTGTCATATCTCGTCATCTAGTGCCTGCGAAAGTCACTTCGGCTTCTGACCGATGTTCTCTTCTTCTTCAATGGGTTCCTCTAAATCGATATTTTTCCTACATGAAAAAAATGACCAACAACAAGGCTCTGGCACATGAAGACGTTTTAGTTCTTTACTGACCAAATCATTCAATTGCACCATCGTGGATGTGCCGCCTAAAAGTCCGCGCCAGATGCGTATGATCCACAATTGACTGCGCAACTGACGAATATATTGTAGCTCGGGCGCTGGTTGTTTATGAGGCGTACCATTCAATTCTATATGAAATTGGTGCATCATCTGTGCTAATAGAGGATGATTGTGATGCTGCTTGATGAATTGGCGCACACAAATCACAGCAAGCTCTTTTTGCATTTTCAAACTATAACGATGATCTTCTCCAATAACCCGCAAAAAGTTCTTTAACTGAGTGATATTAGCAAGTGTACGTGCCTTGGTTGGATAACCTGAATGAAATAAATAATCACTTAAATGAATCGGAGATTCTTTGGTCAATTGTTTATAGCTGTCCGTTTTATGAGCGCCCTCTCTCAGCAAATGCTTCATCGTACACAAAGGATCTGCCCGGACATCATCCATCTTTTTAACTGGCTGTTTGGCCATTTCCACTGCAATATCAAGGGGTGTTTGATGCATACTATTTTCATCATTGACAAGATGGCCGAATGCCTGCCAGGTATCGTAATATCGATAGTCTTGTAATCGGATGGCCACGTGCAAAGGCGTATCTCCCTCTGTAAAACCACCTACTGGCTTACAGAGTGCTTGATGATACATCATCGTATCTGATATCTCTTTAGAAAGCGTTGAAGCATCTGGAGCGTTTTCATCCTGCACAATCGTCTCTATCATCATTTGTTGTGCTTTTGAGTCTATTGAGCTGACATATTCACGAAATAAAGGGATTGAGAAAAGGACTGCACGCAATTTTGCTTGTCGCGCCACCACTGATTGGGTGATGAGGCTGATTTGTGCCCGATCTTCTGAGGAATCTTTATCTAAATGCTTTTGTAATGCATGCTCTATTAACGATGGAGGAATCAATATATGCTTATAAAAAGATTGCCATTTAAACTGGTTAAATTCATCATCATCTTTTAAAGATTCGAATGCATGAACCTCTTCATAAGAACTATAAGCTTTATCCCCCACCCCTAAGATAGGTCGACAAACCGTGGGCCAATAATAATTATGCGAATCTTTCAGAAGTGGAAAATTAACCAAATCGCGCTTAGATATTTCAAATGCTTCTGAACCATTCAACCAGTTGAGAAAACGAGAATGCCAGTGGGACATCACACTATCTGCCAACATCAAATCATGATCTACTTTAAAAAAGACAACTTGCGGTTTGTTTTCTTTTTCAACAACATAAAACCCTAAGTTTCCTTTATGTAAATCATCTTCTTCTAAGGTATAAGATCCCGTTAAAATATGAGCTAACGATTCGATATCTAAACTGATTTCTTTCTTTTTTGCAGCATCTCTTAAGATTTTAAAAAAACCTGGTTCGAATTGATTCAAAAAATAAAAAGGTAGATCTTTGGTATCTTCAACAGAACATTTTGTCAGTGTTGTTTGTCCGTTTAAACAGTCTATTTGATAAAAATGATTAGGCAGAGTCTCTCGGCGCATGATGTTATAAGAAGCATGCTCAGATGCCACACCAACTATCTTATTGTCCTCATCTTTGACCAATACAGAAGGGGGCGTAAGATAAGAAGATAAAAATAAACGAGCGAGCGCTCCAAAAGCCACCTCAAAACGAGACAAAGAAGCACTATTACTTTCTTTGTATACGATAGGGACAGGATCGCCAAACCGCGGCTTATATTTGGCGCGCGTATACACCATATGCCCGTGCTTTTGCTGCATATTGCCTAAATCAATCGAATTAAATCTATAAAATATTGGCATAATGGTTATAATCATTCGCTCTGAATATAATTATAACAAATTGCGCTAAATACATAAACAATTAAGACCTTTTGTCACTATTCAGCAGAAGATATGGTTAAATCATCTCTATCCTTTAACCCACCTTCTTCGGACAAGCGGATCTTTAAACCAACATTATTTTTAGAATCTGCATACTGAATCGCATTTTCTTTACTGATTTTTTTGGTCTGATATAAACGAAACAAAGCTTGATCAAATGTTTGCATCCCTTGCTCGGTACTTCTTTCCATCACATCTTTGATTTCTTCGATCTTTCCTTTTTCAATGAGATCAGCAACATAAGGAGAATTGAGTAGAATCTCCACCGCAGGAATTCGTTGATTATCTAAACTAGGAATCAGACGTAATGAAATGATGGCTTTTAAATTTAACGATAAATCAAGCAACAATTGCTGTCTTGCATCTTCTGGGAAAAAATTAATCACCCTATCCATCGTCTGATTTGCATTATTGGCGTGCAACGTCGACAAACATAAATGTCCTGTTTCGGCATAAGCGATTGCATGTTTCATGTTGCTTCTATCCCGAATTTCCCCAATCAAAATCACATCAGGTGCTTCACGCATCGCATTTTTTAAAGCATTATCATAACTTTGAGTATCAATGCCCACTTCACGTTGATCGACAATCGACTTTTTATGGCAATGCAAATATTCTATCGGATCTTCAATGGTTAAAATATGGCCACTGTAATTTTGATTACGATAATCTATCATCGCTGCCAAACTCGTTGATTTTCCAGAGCTTGTCGCTCCGACCACCAAGACTAATCCCCGCTTTTCCATCACAATGCTCTGTAAAATGGGCGGTAAATGCAATTGTTCAAGGGATGGAATAATGCCTTTGATATAGCGAATCACAATAGCGACTTCACCTCGTTGGCGGTAAAGATTAATGCGATATCGACCCACTCCTTCCACAGAAACAGCCATATTCAATTCCATACACTCTTCGAATTCTACTTGTTGCGCATCATTGGTAATTGATTTCGCAATTTCTATCAATTGTTGAGAAGTTAGTGCATTCTTTCCAATAGGAGAGGTGATCCCTTCGATTTTGATGTGTGGAGGCGCCCCTACACTAAAAAACATATCAGAAGCACCTTTATCAACCATGATCTTAAAAAATGGAATAATATCCATGCCTGGTACCTATTGAATCTCTCTAAAATAAGTTTAGACTGAAGAAAACTTTCTAGCGAATTTTAAATTATGTTCTAAAATTAAACTAAAGAAAGAA
>DAHWEW010000114.1:0-6690 GCA_027326225.1 Legionellaceae bacterium | reverse complement strand
TTAGAAAGCCCTTCGAGACGCGTGCTACGCACGCTCCTCAGGGCGAACGGATTAGGGAAAAATGGCTAAACTCGAGCTAAACTATTTTCTGTCTGTTTTGGGGATCTTAAGTCGAAATCGAATAAAGCATTTTCTATCAATATTGATTATACCTTCTTCAACAAAACCTACTTTTTTAAACTCATCCCTAAATCACTTCTGATTTGGTTTCTTTCAAAACGGGATAAAAATATGGAGCTTAACGGTGTTTCTCCATTATTTTTAATAAATGCTATGGTGATGGGATCATTTTTTTCACGATCTCACAGGGTTTCCATGACCCATTCTTTTACGGTCTTACCCTCTAGACTATTGCATTTCATCGTAAATTCTTCAGTTGGGTAATTGACCGTTACATTGCCACTGACCATATCAAAATGGACAAGATAGGAGTGATATAGTGATTGATCTGGATTTAGAACATCACATACTAGAAAATATTGATTATCCGTGGTGTGCTTTTCCTTTTTCATGATCGCTCCTAATCATTTCTAAATCAATTTATCTTGAATCCTTGATAACACATGATTGGGTAATAATAACCAATAGTGTCCTTGATTTTTCATTCTTCCAGCTACTGCTGTGGCTTGATCCCCTGCTCCCCAATAGATATCACCGCGAACCATACCTTTGATAGCACCACCAGTATCTTGTGCAATCATCAGCCGCTGTAAGATTTTTTTTTCATCTGCTGTCTTTGCGGGCTGTGTGGTATTTAACCAAATAGGTGTACCCATAGGAATCCATTTTCTATCAATTGCCAAAGAATAGCCAGGTGTTAACGCAACTCCTTGTGAACCAAGTGCTGATTGTTTCGGCAGCACACTAAAAAATACAAAGGATTTATTTTTGTTTAATACGGGATTGATTTCTGCGGGATGTGCTTCTAGATAATGACGAATATGTTGCATGGAAGCATTATCTCGGGTCATAACTCCTTTGTCTATTAATACTTTGGCAATTGACGTATAAGGGGCTCCATTTTCACCCGAATAATTAATGGCAAGATCTCGGCCATCAGCGAGGTGTATCATCCCTGAACCTTGAATTTCTAAATATGATCTATCTATCGGACTGTTAATCCAAGCGATAACAGGAGCGGCTTTTTTGATAGCACCTTGATTGATTTCTTTTCTGGTATAAAACGGAACAACTTGATGACCCTTTACTCGGCCAATAATGGTTCTATTTTTTAATTTAGGATCAAAATGAATCAAATGAATGGTCAGTAAATTATTAGGTACATCGTATAATGGAACACTAAATTCTTTGGTTTTTTTTAGACTGCCCTTTACCAAGGGCATATAATAACCAGTAAATAATCCATCAAGCGGTTTTTCATTATAAAATTCAACAGGTACAAACCATTTTTGAAAAAATGCCTTGCTATCAAGATCAGAAGCCTTGGTTAACTTTAGTGCTTCATTACAGGCAGGATGCCAATCTTTGGCCTCTAAAGGAACAAACTCACTTCCGACCGGTTTATTGGGATCTTGCCGTAGAAAAGCTCGACATGATATTTTGAATGCTAGTAGAGAATCCGTGGTATCAGCTGTATTCCAACCAGGTAATTCTTCAAAGTTTGCTTTTCTAAAGCTAAGCATATGCGGCTTGGGCTTCCATAAGAAAAAGCTCAGCCCTACAAGAACTACAATAAAAAAAAGGTAAGGTATTTTTTGTTTCATAATTGATGATATTTTACACCAAATGAGACTAATTGCAACAAAAATATGTTTTCAAAGAAATAATTGTATTAAGAATCCTGGAGTTTAGACAAATCCTGATCTAATACTATCCCGAGTCCGTGGGCGAGCTTGAGATCGTATTAGATACTTGCCATATCATTACCAAATCACACACCGCTTAACATTCACCATTGGGCTATTAGCTGGAATATTAAATGCTTTTTGAAACTGAGGCATATTAGCGAGTGTGCCGTTGACTCGATATTTTGCTGGTGGATGAGGATCAATCGTGACTTGATTTCGCATTTGCTCAAGACGCATATTGGTTGCCCAAACGTGAGCCACGCCTAGGAAGAATTGTTGGTCAGGAGTGAATCCATCAATGGTTTTAGCAGATTGATAAGCTTTAGAATCATGAAAAGCGCGATAAGCCAATATCAATCCGCCTAAGTCTGCCGTTGCTTCTCCAACAACCAATTTGCCCTGTACATGCATATCTTTATCGACCGTATATTGTGAAAACTGCTGTACCAAACAGTTTGTTGCTGCTTGAAATTTCTTTAAATCCTGTGCAGTCCACCAGTTTTCTAAATTGCCGTGGCCATTAAATTTTGCACCCTGATCATCAAACCCATGCGTGATTTCGTGTCCTATGACGAAACCTATCGACCCATAATTAATTGCCTCTGGTGCATTGGGATCAAAAAATGGTGCCTGTAATATCCCTGCAGGAATATTGATATTATTCATTGAGGGATCATAATAAGCATTGATCGTTTGCGGCGTCATTGCCCATTCGCTTCTATCAATGGGTTTTCCAATTTTATTTAAATCTCTTTTGAATAAAAACTGATTCGCTCGTTTAATATTTAAAACATAAGGTCCTCGATCAATGACTAACGCTGTGTAATCCCACCATTTTTTAGGGTATCCAACACGCTCTTCTATGAGTGCCAATTTTTTTAAAGCAGCCTCACGTGTTTTGGGTGTCATCCAACTCAGTGTTTTTAAGTCACGAGCCAATTCTTTACGAATATTGGCAAGGATCTCCAGCACCTGTTGTTTGGAGCTAGGTGGAAAATACTTATCCACATATAATTGTCCAATGGCAAACCCAAGAGCACCCTCCTCTGTATTCACAACTCTTTGCCAACGAGGTAAGAGCTTCTTAGACCCAGTTAACACAGATACCATTTGAAAATTTTGTTGTACGAATGGCTTAGATAAAAAAGGTGCGAAGCTATCAATCAAGTGCCACCTGAGGTATGTTTTCCAGTCGGAGATAGGAATGGTTTGGAGAAGTTGATTGAATGTTTTAAAAAAGTCAGGCATCGCTAAATTGAGGTGTTTGATCTCAGGATGTCCTATGGCTTGCAAGTAATGCGTCCAAGAAAAATTCTCTGTCAGCTTATCTAAATTACTTACTGTCATGATATGGTAGATGGCTTGAGGATCACGTTGTTCTATTTGACTCATTGATGCCTTTGCCATCATGGTTTCAATATTCATGACAGTGTTTGCTTCTTTAGCAGAATCTTGAGGTGTATCGCCCAGCAATATAAGCATTTTAGCGATGTGGGCTACATAAGCACTGCGTATTTTTTTAAATTTGTCGTTGTCATTTAAATAATAGTCTCTATCCGGTAGACCAAGCCCTCCTTGACCTAAGGCTCCTATCATTTCATCGCTTTTTTTAAAGTCCTGCATACTGCCAAAATTAAAACCAATATCTACACCTATTTGTTGAAGATAAATCATCAGATCTTCTAAATCTTGTCTATTTTTAATGACATCAATCTTGATAAAATCTGAAAAAAGTGGCGTAATCCCTAATTGATTGATTGCCTTTTCATTCATACCACTATAATAAAAATCACCTACTTTTTGCTGGATGCTACCTGGCTTAGCCTTGGTGTCTTTTGAGGCATTAATAATCAAAGCTTGGACTTTTTTTTCTACACTTTCATGAAGAATCGAAAAGGTTCCCCAAGAAGAGTATTGTGGCGGAATAGGGTTTTGTTTTAACCAAGTCCCATTGGCATAAGCATAAAAATTTTTCTCTGTGGCATTGGACTTATCTATCCAGTCAAGATGTAGTGCATCCACTTGCGATGCCGCCTGTACGACCGATATAGTCAAAGTGATAACAATGCCTATAAACTTACTCAAAAATTGCATACTTTCATTCCCTAAAGTGATTCAAAAATAGCTGCGGCACCCATCCCTGTACCGATACACATGGTGACCATTCCATAACGGCCTTTGGTGCGCCTTAATCCATGTAACAAGGTTGCAACTCGAATGGTCCCTGTTGCTCCTAAGGGATGGCCTAAAGCAATAGCACCACCTAAAGGATTAACTTTCTCTTCTGGTAAATGAAGCTCTTTCATAACAGCTAATGCTTGTGCGGCAAAAGCTTCATTGAGTTCTATCCAATCCAATTGATCAAGGGTTAATCCTGCCTTTTTTAAAGCCATAGGAATAGCAAATGCCGGTCCAATACCCATGATTTCAGGAGGAACACCAACAACAGCGTAACTTAAGAGCCGACCCATGGGTTGTAAATGATATTGCTTTAAAGCACTCTCTGAAGCCAGTAATGCAATACCTGCGCCATCACTCATTTGCGAGCTATTACCAGCTGTGACGCCTCCTCCTGCTGCAAAAACAGGCTTTAAACGTGAAATGGCTTCATAAGAAGTCTCAGCACGAGGGCCTTCATCATCCGTAATGAGCTTTGTCTTCGTGATGACTTCAGATGTTTTTAAATCGGCTTGTCGGATTACAATTTCAATTGGGCTTATTTCATCTCGAAAATCACCTCTTTTTTGCGCTGAAATGGCTCGTCTATGACTTTCTATAGCAAATTCATCTTGTGCTTCTCGGGATATTTTCCAACGCTTACCAACAATTTCTGCAGTGATCCCCATGCCATACGCAATCGCAATATGCTCGTCTTGAAATATAGCCGGGTTCGCAGTGTATTTGTTTCCCCCTAATGGCACCATCGACATGCTTTCAACTCCACCGGCTAAAGCCAAATGAATATCTCCATTGGCAATGGTATTGATTGCTGTCGCAATGCTTTGTACCCCAGATGAGCAGAATCGATTAATCGTCATTGCAGGTACTGATTGAGGAAGATCTGCTAAGAGCGAGGCAATCCTTGCTACATTCATACCTTGTTCTGCCTCGGGCATAGCACACCCAATGACCACATCGCCAATCTTTTCCCAATCAACCTGAGGCTGACGAAGTCTTAAGCTTTTGATCGTATGTGCCAATAAATCATCAGGTAAAGTATGTTTAAAAACTCCTCGAGGGGCTTTGCCAACTGGAGTTCGTAGCACATCAACTATATATACATTTGTCATGTAAAATACTCCTATGAATGAGTATGAATGGGTATTGTAGCCTTGATTACGCTTCGCTGCATCAAGGCTACAATAACTGTAATTAACTTTTCCACTCCCTTACGGTCGTGGTTCTGTTGATCAGAATTGAGTTCAATTGTTATGTTAATTACGTAGGGGTTTGCCCGTTTCCAACAGATATTTAATTCGTGCTTCTGTCATTTGAGTTTGAGCCAGGGTCATAAATGCTGTCTTTTCTAGATGGAGCATCCAAGCTTCATCAACCAGCGTTCCTTCATTAACGTCGCCGCCACATAATACCCATGCTAATTGAGAAGCAAGGAAATAATCATGTTTGGAAATGAACCCACCTTCTAACCAATTGGTTAGGCCAATTTGCAAGCGAGCAGCATCTTCACGCCCACCAACACGGAATGTGCGTGATATTGGCGGCTGATAATTAAGAGCCATCATAGACTTCAATTGAGTCACGGCGGCAAATAAAACTTCATGACGATGCATCACACAGACATCTTTTTGCTGTAAATAGCCTTTTTGTAGCGCCTCTGGTGCGCTGCTTGCGATCTCAGCTTTTGCGATTTGTTTAAAGTAAGGTTCAACATAGACCATAAAATCAGATCCTTCTGCTTTGTCAGCTGCACGTAAAGCCATTTCCTTGCATCCCCCTCCCGCAGGTATGAGCCCCACACCAGCTTCTACCAGTCCCGGATAAGATTCAAAAGCCGAAACCACCAAAGCACTTTGCATCATTAACTCACACCCCCCCCCTAATGCGCGTCCTCGAAGCGCTGTAATAACGGGGATAGCGCTGTACTTGATGCGCATGGCTAATTGTTGAAATTGACTGATCATAGTGTCAAGAGCTGACCATTTTTGGGCATTTATTAACTCGAGAACCTCTTTCAAGTTAGCACCAGAGCTAAACTGATTTGGATCATGTTGATACATAATCAATCCATGACCATTTTTTTCAGCCATATCGATGACTTGATGCAAACCGTCTAGCACACTTTGTCCAATGGTATTTGCTTTGGTTTTAAAACTGACGACAGCCACCTCATTTGGCAACACAAAGAGAGAAACGCCGTCATTTTCATATATGGTTTTTACGGGGATCTGAGACTCGCCTGGGAGCTTATCGCTAAAATACTGTCGTTGATAAACAGGCAATTTGCTTTGACCTACATAACTCATGCAATGAGGTGAATAGGCGCCATCAGGCTGATAGAAATCATTAAGATTTGTAAGCCAGGCGGGCAATTTGGCACTACTTAAAGTATGTCCTTGTACAATCCCTGTTTCGATACATTCTTTCATTAAAGTAACCCCTGCCGCCTGCCAGGTCTCGAAAGGTCCATGTTGCCATCCAAACCCCCAACGCATGGCCAAATCCACATCACGTACTGAGTGAGCAATATCTTGTAAATGGAACGCACTGTAATGAAATAGATCTCGAAAACAAGCCAGCAGAAATTCTGCTTCAGGATGTTTTGCCTTCAGAAGATGCTCGAATCGCTCCTGTGGATGCTTAATCCTCATGATGGCTTTGACTTCTTCGCTCACTTCTCCTTTCGTTGGTTGATAAGAACGTG
>DAHWEW010000113.1:0-6753 GCA_027326225.1 Legionellaceae bacterium | reverse complement strand
CATGTCAAGGTGGTGCTCTACCACTGAGCTACGTGCCTATTATTCATTCTATATATGAGATGACTTGGGCGTCATTATATTAAAGTCCTTCCAACAAAGCAAAACAATTTGCGTCTTCCTCTTCTACCACACCTTCTGCTTGATCTGCTGAGCTTGTACCAAAAAGACGATACTTTGCTCCTGTAAGCAGTGTAGCCGCGCTCTTGGCCTCATCATTAAAAAATTCTGGGATTTCATCCTCTCGTTCTTGTTGCAAATCTTTTTGAACGTCAGCTTGAATTTCCAATTCATCGAGGATATCTCTTGCAAAAACTTGTTTCTTTTTGGTACGTGGCCATTGAATTTCTGATGGAATATCATTGCGAGCAGCTCGAAGATTTTTTGATGGGCGCTGTAGAGCTTCCTCTGGTTGTCTGACTTCTTTTGGAAATTTGTCCATTTTTTCTCGTTGCAGTTTTCCTTGCGCTTTATAGTCTTTATATGGTTTATAGTCTTCATATGGAACATTATCAGAGTTTAAATCAGTTCGCATTTTCATTCCTCAGTTTTATAAAAATAATCGGTTAGTGTACATTAATGACGCATAGAGTCAATACTATGGCATATTTATGACTTATTCAATCCACGCCTGTCCCATTAAAATGGGACGCGTCTTTCTGAGCGTAGCGAAGATTCTCCTGCGAGGTTGCAAGTTTTTTTATTAATGCATTGATTACGATTACCTTTTAAACTTTTTGTTTTTACAAGGAGTTTAACGATGTCAGCGGAAGATAAACTATGGTTAGTGCTTTCGCAGCTGCAAGCAAATTAGTGTTAGGCCAACAGAAAGTTGATGATAAATCAAATGAGATAACAGCCATTCCAAAACTGCTTGAGCTATTATCCCTGGAGGGAATGATTGTTAGCATCGATGCAATAGTCTGCACTGGGTTTTAGACGTTACATTACGCGAAGATGATTTTCGAGTACACAAAGATCATGCTCCTGAAAATATGGCAATGGTTCGGCATATTATTTTGAACATGCTACAAAATACCAAAAGGAAATTTAAAGACATGAGCATTAGGCGGCTTCAGAAAAAAGCCGGATGGGGGGATTCAACTCTTGATATGATTCTAATGGCGGCATTCTAATGAGAACTTGCCACTTTGCAGGAAATTCTTCGCTACGCTCAGAAAGACGCGTCACATTTTTTATGGGACAGCCGTGTAAGATAATTGAGCCATTTATTTTTGCGCTCTCATCGTCATAAAGTCAAACAACCCAGCTTCTTGTTGCACAGGCTGCTGATGCGCTGCATTGAGACGCTCAATTATACCTTTTAATCCACGGTTTGGTAATAATGTATGATCCTGATTTAAGACTTTCCGAGTCATTGGTTCAGTGTCATGCTCTCTTAGCCATCCTTCTATGGCTGCTCTTTCATACGAATGGCCTTCTATTGATGCCTTGAGCGTCACAGGATCTGTCATGATTTCATCTGTAATAGGACAAAATATCTCTGGATAATTATCTTTATTGAGCTCTAGTATTTTTTGTTGAGTCACAGGTAATCGCCTGTCTCTGGGATCTTCATCTGGGTCGGCGAGAGCCGCAGGTCTTTCCTGTGCTTTATGTAAATATTCCATCCTTGTTCTTTCAATTTGAATATGAGTGATTATTTCGAAAAGAGCAACTATGCAGATTTTGAACTCAGTCATCTGATATGAATGAAAGCCTTCTATTGACTGCAGCTCATTTAGAACAACAGCAACTTGTTTCAATGAAACATCTGCAATATTCAAAGCCCAGGCAGTTAATTGAATGTATTGATCGAGAACAATGTGTCCATAGTGTATTTGAGTTTCAAACACATGTTTATTTTTAACCAAAAGCATGCTCATTTCCGCTTGATGAGGATTCAAACCCTCCTCTATTAAGTATTCAATTTGCAAAGCAGGTTTAGAAATGATCGGCGCGTTATATAAATCGGGGTTATTTTCTCTTAACAGACGCTTCGACAAATCGTTTAAACATTGAAAGGCAGCCTCATTATTAACTCGGTAGAGACGACAATTACTTAGCAAAAATCCCTTCGCCTTTGAAAGTTCTGGGACAAGTAAATTGGCGATCTGAGCTATCATTTCATTGAGTTTCGGTTGATATTTTATGCGGTCTATTATCACTTTTAATTCTTCGACCGCTTTAACAACATTTTCAATCGAGACTCCAGGTATTGCAAATACCCAGGCTGCTAGCACATAAAACCGATCAAGAAAATCTCCTATGCTCCAAGGCTCCGCAGATTCCATTAGCCAAGCTCTTCGAAAATTTTCTCTATTGTTTACCAACAAAATACAGAGTTCCGCTTTGATACGCTGCATACCCTCTTTCATTAATTGTTGTCTATTTAAAGCTGGGGGGGGCGTTGCGACCTGAAAGGTCATCAGAGCCATACATCTCTAACAAATTAATTGAAAACTCATTCACCGCCTTGAATCTTTTCGCGTAAAAACTGTGATTATCAAATGCATAGATGCAAAATAGATATTTTCTTGCAGTACCTATTTCATCTGCTCGAGGAGGTTCAAAAAAACTGTTAAACATAATTATTTTTAAATTGATTCATACAATGGGATTCATTATAACAAATAAATAACCATATTGGCAATCTATTTTGCACATGATAAACCATCCTCACTTTGCTCTGACTCGTCTATATTTGCATTAAAACAACACAGTTTCTGAGCAACATAAAACGAAAATAGAGTACAAATATTCAAATGATCAGGCAGAAATCATCGCAACCTGTTATCCCAAGAAAAAGTAATTCAATCATAGGAAATGATGACATGGATTGGGGCCTATACAAATACCGGCACCTGGTGGAAAATATCTTCGCAAGAATTAAACATTTTCGTGCAATAGCCGCAAGGTACGATAAATTGAAAAGAAATTATGCTTCTATGGTTGCCTTAGCATGTGGTTTGATGTGGTAGGCAATGTGAATTGTAAACAGGCCCTAGAGCGCCGAATGACTTAAAAGTCCTGTCTCTTCATATTTTTAATTTCTTAACATATAATGCACAGACTCTATAAAATAATGTGTTTTAGAGAAAAATAAACTCAAGTTGTTTTTCACATGAGCTCGAGAGGTTTGGCTTGTTCACAAAAACTGAATACTCCGTTCTCAATGTGACGTACCCCAGATACTTCAAGAGGCTAGTTTTTGAGGTGTCTTGGGTATCCATTATCAACCATATGTAAGGAATAAATAGATGAAAGGTAACAAGCCACATAAGGGGAATCAACTGAATGGCTGTCATTCAGGACCCTATAACACCAATAGGTCGCCCTCTGAGCCACATAAAGTACCATCAAAACAATTGTCTCACCAGCAAGATAGGTTTTTTCAAAAATCTGCCAAAGCCTGCTATGGCAATAGACAAGCGGCCTCTCTTGATCGAATAGAAAGTGTTCCTGTAGAAATATTGTTGCCAAATTTAATGCTGAGAAGACCCTAATATTTCAAGCTTTTCTTTCTTGATAATGACTCACTCTCTCTAACAATCTTGGTGAGCAGAGTGAGTGATTAGGGTTCTTTAATCAAATCTCGTTTCAGGGATAATCCTAATTTCTTCTTCATGCGGGCCACAGCCTCAGGATCATATTCACGAGTTGTTTTATGTTTGACAACAACTGATGCTGAACGGACAGACGTTTGTAAACTCGGCGAAGAACCGTATTCAACAGGGGAAGAAAGGACAAAATGTTCTCTTGGATATTTCACTTCATCTGATCTAAGAGGAGCTTGGCCAGACGATTGGCTCACCAGGTTTTTTCGCGCCATTTTAGCGCTATTTTCAACCTGTTTTTTAATTTTCAAAGCAGCACGAGCGGCTTCTTCTTCGGTCACTTGCGTCACCGCCTTACCTTCTAAATCAATACGCATTTCTCGGGCTTTCAGGCAAGTCAGATAATCAATTCGTCGTGTAAACAAAACAACGGCTTCTCGTAATTTACTTTTAGAAATACCTGCAAGAGCCGCTTTTTCGGCAACAGCCAAAATATCATCCATAATACCGAGTTTTAATGGCCGGATACACTCACTGTTATCAAATGCCTGAGGAAACGTCCGAACCAACCACTGCAATGCTTCATGTCGCAACATTTTTGCTTGGGTTTTTTGTTTCTTGTTGATGATTGCAGTACGCGGATGAAGCTCTTGTTTTCTCATGCTATAACTCTTGAAAAACGGTTTTTATAGGATTGGGAAATGTCTCAAAGGCACGCTCTCTATTGCTGAGATCGTGACTGCAATCTACCGTGTTTGCTTAAAATTTGCAAGTTACAGACTCATTTATGCAATATAGCCGATGGTAAATTGCAATTGGTGAGCATAGAGATGTTGAAGCGATAAACCTTGATTCTCGGATTGCAGAGGTGCTGCTGACAGATTGCTCTTTCCCCAGTCATCAAATTCATAACCAACACCTATTTGATAGTGCGTATAGAATGTTTTTTGTAACCCAATCCCTAAGGTGTATGAAAAAGTGGTCGTCGTATTGTTGGTAAAATTGGGCGCTGGAATTTCTGCACTGATTTTAGGCAAAATCGCAAAAGCATACGAATGATTAAAACCAACGCCTGCGCTACCACTGATATAGGGCTGAACATAAAAGCTTGGATAGCCTATCAGTTTTCCTTTGAGGGCAACTGCGACATGATTGATATTGTAACTATAGATAAAATTATTAAAATCAGGATCTGCATCCTCCCAAACATCACCTGACAGGGTTGCATTTCCTGCCCCTTGAACTGCAATCCCCAATTGACCTAGATAATTGACTCCAAGGTTATGTTGACCACCCAGAAACACTTCCCAATTGACAAAGGCGGGGATGTTCTTATTTGCTGTATACGTCTTTTCAACATCAGGTTGCAAATAGAAGGTTTGTGTTTCACCAGAGTTTGACCAGGCAGGCCCCACACTCAAATCAACCAACGGCTGCCATGCATACGAGTGGTCAGACTGTCCCATAGTTCCTGCAGTAGCGCCCCATGAAAGTAACGCTCCCAATAGAAAAATGTGAGTACGATTCATTTCTACCATCCTTTGCTCTAAATTAATATATTCCTTCATCAACCGAGTGTACTGACTAATTTCATTTTGTGCAAAATCACTTGATAAAAACGCCATTACATTTACTCCAATTCAGGAATTTGTATCTGGAAAAATAGGACATCGCGTGTTATATAATAACCGGATGATGAATAGGGAGCGTTAGCTTATGAAACATATATCGCTAAAAAAAGTATTGATGTCATTCCTGGCCATAGCCTTTCCATGGGTTGTTTTGCTGATAGACGATAATCCAGGAGGGGCATTGATTACCCTTGTTCTACAGGCCACGATCATTGGCTGGCTCCCTGCTAGCGCTTGGGCTTGGAAAATTGTTCATGGATCAAAGAAAAAGAAACCGAGTGCTCCAAAAAAGAACATGGCCAGTTAAGCAGTCCATATGAAAATAAAAGTCATTGTGAATGGTGCACAGGGTAAAATGGGTAGCCTTGCCTGTGAAACCATCAAGAAACATCCTCATTTTCAACTGGTAGCAGCGCTTTCTCGTCAAGATGATTTAGAGCATGCAATCAAACAGCACAGCGCTGAAATTGTCATTGAACTGACTCGTGCTGACTGTGTGTATGAAAATAGCTTAACCATCATTCAGAGCAATGCTCACCCCGTCATTGGCACAAGCGGTTTGTTGCCTGAACAAATTGAGCACCTGCAACAATTGTCGTTAGAAAAAAAATTAGGAGGCATTATCGCGCCTAATTTCTCAATTGGCGCTATTTTAATGATGCGTTTTGCCAAAGCTGCCGCACATTTCTTGCCAGAAGTTGAAATCATAGAAACCCACCACCCACAAAAATTAGATGCCCCTTCAGGAACTGCAATGAAAACCGCTGAAATGATTGCACAGGCCAGATCTGAACAAAAGAAAGAGTTACCCTTAAAAGAATTGGTCAAGGGTGCACGGGGGGCTACTTTTCATGAGGTCAATATTCATTCTATTCGCCTACCGGGTGTTTTAGCCCGTCAAGAAGTTCTTTTCGGTACTTTGGGGGAAACGCTCTCTATTACCCATAATAGCATCGATAGAGCCTCTTTTATGCCAGGGATCATCTTGGCGTGTACACGCGTGTCGTCGCTAGAAACATTGTATTATGGCTTAGAACATTTGTTAGAGGAGTAGTTGCAACTTTTATACCGAATATCCTTCAAAATGCTAGCTTTTGAAGGATATTCGGTATCTTTAAGGGATGAAAGAAATGAGCAAATCAAATGATTATACTGGTTATTCAAACACAGGGATCAATGAAGCAATTAAAGATGCCCTGGAAAAAGCAGGAAAGACCAAAAAAGTGGCTGTGATAGAAACAAGAGGCTCACAAATCAAAGGTGAAAAACGTCACTATCAAGTGACACTAGCAGCTTACGAGGAAAAATAAAAAGTCGAGCGTCGCATAAAAACATGCAAATCAGGAGATGACATGGTTTACACAGTGCCACATTACATGGATGGTAAAACAGTAACTGAAAAGACAGCCAAGGGTCATGACATTTATAACCCAGCCTTTGCAGAGGTGATAGGACATGTCCATTTCGCAAGCCCTACAACCTGCAACAAAGCTGTTCAAAAAGCTGTCGATGCATGGGGCTCTTGGTCACAAACAACGCCTAGCAAAAGAGCTCATATTCTCTTCAAA
>DAHWEW010000112.1:0-6774 GCA_027326225.1 Legionellaceae bacterium | reverse complement strand
TTTTAGTTTCTGACGAAACCATTTTGGCTCATCTAGTAGCCGTTTAAAAGAGAGGATGAGTCCATATCATTGCCCTAATAAACCGTCTTTGCGAGCGTTAGCTAAGCAAACCAGCTCACCATATTCAATTGAATATCGTTCTAGATTCACTTCGTTTGCAAAGACGATATTTCCGAACTTATTTTTAAAATAGGCTAAAGTCGAGAGTGAGGCGTTTCTTTTTTAAATAGATCTCTTTAATTGACAGATCCGCTCGTATGCGTCATTGATTCTGTCTTCAGAAATCTCACCACTGTCCACTTTTTCTTTAATCATGTGAATGATTTCTTTAGGATCTTGCTCAATATCAACAAGTTGATTTCCAAAAATGAGCATATCAGCGCCTGCATTAATGGATAAGGTCACGGCTTCAGCTAACCCATAATGATCAGCTATCGCTTTCATTTGCATATCGTCGGTGACAATCACTCCATCAAAGTTAAGCTGATGACGTAACAGATCCGTAAGTATCACTCGAGATAGGGTAGCAGGTAGTCCTGTGGCATCTAACTTGCGGTTTACAATGTGAGCGGACATTATCATGCCGCAATGGTTTTTTTCTTGTAACAATTGTTGATAAGGTAGCAACTCTTCATCATGCCAGGTATCAGTCACATCGACAAAACCAAGATGAGAGTCTGAAGTGGAACTGCCATGACCTGGAAAATGTTTGTAGGCACATTGGACTTTATGAGAGACATATTGCTTTGAAAATATCTCTGCATCTTGAGCCACTTTGAGAGGATCGGCTGAAAAACTGCGTTCCAATTTTCCAATAATCGGGTTGTTGGGATTGACATCCACATCTAATACGGGAGCAAAATTCAAATTAAATCCAGAAAACTGTAATGTATTTGCCATTGTATTGGCTTCTATATTGACGTTATCTAGAGGCAATTCTCCTATTTGTTTTTGCGACATCGTTCTAGGAAATCCGTACTCTTCCTTTAATCGGTTGACCTTTCCGCCTTCATAATCTACAGCAATGATCAAAGGTAAAGGTTCACGTTGATGTAGATGATTTGCATGCTGAGTGATTTGTTGTAATTGATCATTTAACAGTTTGACTTGTTGTGGATTGGCAATATTCTTATCAAATTGCTTGGTTCTAGCATTGTAATCGAATAGAATAACACCACCTAAATTAAGATCTTCAATGGCTTTAACAATAGGCGCATCTGCAGTCACTGATTTTCCTTCGAATCCAATGATCAACATTTGTCCTATTTTTTCCTCTAAGCTCAGAGGATTGGCGAAAGACACATGACTAAAGACGGTTAAAAGGATAGATAATAAAACAATTAATATACGCATGTAAGCCCAATAAAGCACAAATAAAAGTCTTAAAGAACACTAAATGGACAGTTAGTATATCGAGATCCTATCCGTAATGCAAGCAGAAGGTTCAATGCTTGCCCTTTCTAGGTTGATTTACCATGACATTTATCAATTCTCTCATCACAGCTCGGGCATTGTTGCAGCAAGGAAAAATCATTGCCTACCCCACTGAGACGGTGTATGGTTTAGGCTGTGATCCGTTCAATCAACAAGCGGTGCAGAGGCTTTTAGCCTTGAAGCAACGCGAGGTGAGCAAAGGCTTGATTCTTTTGATTGCTGATTGGTCTCAGTTAGCGCCCCTCATCCAACCGATAGCGGAACCATTATTAGATGCTGTAAGGCAGACTTGGCCTGGCCCTGTGACTTGGATTTTTCCTAAATCTGACATTATCCCTGATTGGGTAAGTGGTCAACATGATGGTATTGCCATTCGCATGAGTGCGCACCCGATTGCGGGTAAAATTTGTTTAGATGGCCCCATTGTTTCCACAAGTGCTAACATCAGCGGTCATTCATCAGCGATTGATGTGGCATCATTGTGTGCCCAGTTTCCTCATGGGATAGATGCTGTTTTAGAAGGACAATTGGGTACAGATGGACCCCATACCGCTATTTATGATGTACAAAGTGGTCAGCGTTTACGGTAATATAATGATTATTTTTTATACGATAATTAAGGTTTTCTTAAGCTAATATCTATACAATGAGAAGACGAGGTATCTTGGGTATAGATCAACCTCATATCGATAGTCATGAAGGAAAAAAATGATTCAAAAAAAACAGGTGTTGACGATTTTTAGTCTCACCATGATCACGGTGGGTTCAGTTGACAGTATTCGTAATTTACCAGCGACTGCTTTGTTTGGTAGTCAACTCATTGCTTTTTTTATTTTAGGCGCAATATTTTTTCTCATCCCTACGGCACTGGTTTCAGCAGAGCTTGCTTCAGGTTGGCCAAAACAAGGGGGTGTGTATATATGGGTCAAAGAAGCATTTGGTAAAAAGGTCGGTTTTTTGGCGATATGGTTACAGTGGATTGAAAATGTGATTTGGTATCCCACCATTTTGTCATTTGTTGCAGGAACGATAGGGTATCTCATTGATCCAGCATTGGCTAAAAACCCTTATTTTTTATGGATAGTGATTGTGAGTTCATTTTGGGCGGTCACTTTTTTAAACATGCGTGGTATGCGTTCATCTGCGTTATTTAGCATTATATGTACCATTTCTGGGTTATTATTGCCGATGTCGTTGATTATTGGGTTAGGTGTTCTTTGGATCATGGTAGGCAATCTGATTCAAGTTCAATTTGACCTTCATAGCATTTTGCCTCACTGGCAGGATCGATCGATGTGGGTTTCATTGACAGCCATCATTTTATCTTTTTGTGGTATCGAGATTGCTACAGTCCACGCTAATGATGTTGAAAATCCACAACGGGCTTTTCCACGAGCACTGATTTATTCTGTGGGTATTATTTTAAGCACCTTGATTTTAGGTTCTTTAGCCATCGCTGTTGTATTACCGCAACAAGATATTAATTTGGTGGCTGGGATCATGCAGGCTTTTGATGCTTTTTTTGCCCGTTATCATTTGAATTGGATGATGACAGTCGTTGCTGTGATGCTAGTCATGGGAGGACTTGGAGGGGTGAGTAATTGGATTATTGCACCGACCAAAGGATTATTAGTTGCAGCAGTTGATGGGAATTTGCCCCCGATATTTCAACAAACAAATCAACAGGGAGCGCCAGTTGTGATGCTAGTCGCTCAGGCTACAATTGTGACCATTCTTTCAAGCTTATTTTTATTCATGCCTAGTGTGAATGGCTCTTATTGGCTATTAACAGCGCTTGCTGCACAATTATATATGTTGATGTATTTGTTGATGTTTATTGCTGCTATCAAATTACGATTTCAAGCTCCAAAGCATGAACGTCCTTTTCGTATTCCTGGGGGGTTGTTTGGGATGCTCATTGTTGCAGGGATTGGAATGCTTGGGGTCTTGACGACCTTAGTGGTTAGTTTTTTACCTCCAGATGGTATCGACATAGGAAGTGTAGGACGCTATGAATGCACTTTGATTGTAGGTTTGTTATTGATGTGTTCGCCACCTTTTGTGATGAGTTGGTTAGAAAAAACGCCTTCAATGCCTGAAAAAATTGCCACACTTGGGTAAGCTCAAGTCAGCAATTCCTCACTATTGCATATGATCCTCTGATGGTTTGGATGACTCAATAGGATTTGCGATAAAGAAAGTACTAAGATACTGAAAGGCAAAATGCAGAATATGTCTATCGGAAATTTCAAAATACCGAGCCCACCAAACGATCCCAAAAAAGAAATCATCAATAAAGAAGCCATGTAAAAAATAAACCAATACAAGGCGATTGAGCAGGAGAAAAAAGATTTTCGATGATATAAAAGACAAATCACCAGACCTATCAAAAGGGCTACGTCAAGTTTCCACAGAATGGTGAGTCCGCACCAATACAACATTAAATTGCAAAAATAAAAAGCAATATATGAAAGGAACAAGGCCCCAGAGAGTTTAAAAGGTCTGGCCGTATCAGGTTGTAATTTGCGCATGCCCAAAAGACAAATAGGACCGATTCCATAAGAAAGAATGCTTGCCGAAGATAAAAAGGCAACCAGCTTTTGCCAGCCTGGAAAAGGCATGAAAGATAAAATACCAACAGCAAAATTAGCATAAAGCGTGAGGTAGGGAATTTGATGACGATTTGTTTTTAGAAAAAATTTAGGGAGATGATTATTTAAGGCCATGCCATAAACGATACGTGAGGTTGCTGCTGTATAGACAAGCGTTGTACCAAAAGGGGAGAAAGCTGCATCAAACATGAGGAGTGTTGCAATCAGTCCAAGCCCAAGTAGCAAGGTCAAGCCCACTAAAGGACCGCTATCACCTGGATAATGTAATGCTTGCCATCCATGAGTCAAATACATGCTGGGGATGGCTGCAATAAAACTAAACTGTAATAAGAAGTAGATGAGAAACCCAATGAAGACTGCGCCTAATATAGCAATTGGAATATTTTTTTGTGGATCTTTGACTTCACCTGCGAGCATGAGGCCATTCTGAAATCCAGTGAATGCAAATGCAATTCCTCCAGCAGAGAGAGCGGTAAATATTTCTATCCAACTGGCTTTATCAGACAAATGAATGTTGATATTAGACCATGATGGAGCAGTATGAAGAAAGCCAATGATAGCAAGACTTGGTAAAATAAATTTGATGATACTGGTATATTTATTACATTCAGCAAGTAATTTAATCCCATAAGAGTTCAAGATCACCACAAAAAACATAATGATGATAGCAGCCACGTATCCCACATGTGAAAGCGTGAGTGTTGCCGTATCATTCTGCACAAGAATAGGAAAAAAGTGACTGGAATATTGAAGGATGGCTTGAATTTCAATCGGCGTCATCACCACATAAGATAACCAGGATGTGAAAGCAAATAAAAATCCAACTTCGAGACCATGTGTATAGGTAGGATAATTAGACATACCACCTGAAACTGGAAACATGGCTCCCAATTCACACAGCGGTAATGCGATAAACAACATAAAGATGGCAGCAATGATCCAACTGATTAAAGCATTGCTCCCTGCCATTTGGGCGCTGATAAAAGGACTGAATAACCATCCTGAACCAATCATACCACCAGCTGAAACAACAAGAATATTAACGGTTGATATGTCACGTCTTAGCTTGTCGCCATGCATCATTTCGTTGCAGCCAGATAAGGTGCAGGAAGGACTCTACCTGGTGCTGCTGCTGATGTATTGATCCATTGGATTTCAACACGGCGATTAAACGCACTACCATGGATCCAATGATTATCGGCAATATCATGTTTATCTCGATAACCTTCTGCATTGAGTCGTTGGGCAGAAATACCATTGGCCCATAAAAAAGAAAGCATGGTTTCAGCTCGACCTTGTGACAACATTTTTTTATGGTAACGAGAGCCTATCTCATCTGTAAATGCTGCGACATAGATAGGGCTATTAGGATAATAACTGAGAAGTCTTACAATATTGTTTAAGCCAGGGAAACAGATATCATTTAATTTAGGGCTATTAAAGTTGAAATACTCGTCAGTGGGTACCAGAAGCGTCATGGTATCACCATAGACATAATACTCGATATGCTGTGAGCGCAATTGTTTAATCAAGGCTTGTTGATTATTGTGATAAAAAGCAACACCTGCACCGGCGACTCCGCCAATGAGAGCTCCTGCAGGAGCGACCCCACCCAGAGATCCAATCGCAGCTCCGGCCCCTGCTCCAATAGCAGTTGTCGCGATCCCTTCTTTTAATGTTCGAGGCTCTGGGCGAAAATTATTAAAAGGGGGATGAAAACAGCCACTTAAGCAGAAAACAACCAGGCTCATGCATAGACGCCTTCTCGCCAAGATCCTGACCAACATCTTCACTCCTTTCGTTTTTCAATTTTACCATTATTAAGCATCCATGATAATTTCGCAATGAAGACTTAGAGTGTCTATTATTTTTACAATATTTTGGGGCTTAGTGGCATGCCAGCCATCAGATCTTGGGCTCTTCTAAAGGTTAGTGTAATCGTATATTGAGTCAAGCTTGCATCTCTTAAATGCTCCAATATCCCAGGGTTGTTGGGTAATCTGATTTCTGGATATCTGATTGGTTTTAGTGAGACCGAGGGAGTGGAATGTAAGAGATCAAATCGCTTTGCTCCTAAGTATCCTATCGTATAGATACTCCCATTTTGAGTTAAAACTTCATTAGTAGGAGGCGGATAAGGAATCCTCGCTGAATGGATATCATATTCGTTCATGATCTTCTTGCCTTTGCTGTCATCCCAGATCCCTAATGAAGCGTTATTTCCTAAAGTGAATACGATAATGGGGTAACGATGAGAAGATCTGCTTTCTGAAATATCTTTATGGGGTGGGATAAATAATCCATTCAAATATATGTTCCCTATGACCGCATCATAATGCGTCATGTCTATTTTGATGTGTTTTTGGATTTCATCAATAATAGGTTGTAGTGTTTTAACCGGAGGTAAATCGTTGCCATGCTGGTCTTTATGAGAGTATGCATAGACTTTTTGGTTATCAAATTGATCAATGTCGACCATTGTGCTTTTATCCATGGGGCAGATATTTGTATTCTCTGGGATGATTCGTCCCCACCTGAGTCCATAGTGAAACATAGGGTTGGCATTTTTATATAAGACCTCAATCAGAGCTTGCTTTTCTATTTGGGCTTTTAGAAGATGGATAAAAAATCTGGTCTTTTCTTTGCTTATATTCGTTTCAGCTAAAATAACACCATATTCTTTTGAGATGATTTGATATGGATTCATAAGGGCATTTCATGGATGTCT
>DAHWEW010000111.1:0-6814 GCA_027326225.1 Legionellaceae bacterium | reverse complement strand
GGCCAAATGCAACCTTGGGGTTGAAATAAACCGATAAAAAATAGCCGCTCAAGCGTTGGATGAATCATTTTTCGATAGAGAGGGATATGCGTCAACATACTGAAATCAACCAAATCCTTATTAAAAAAAGGAAACGTGATGCGATACCCTGTCGCATAAATGATGGTATCAAAGGCCTCTTTTTTCCCATCGACAAAATAAACATAATCACCTTCAAACCGTGCAATGCCCTGCCGAGGATAAATTTTGCCGTGACGAATAAAATATAAAAGCTCAGAGTTAATGGTTGGATGGACCTCTAACGGTTTACCCAGTGGTTTTTGTAAATGATACTTTTTATATCGACCTTGTAAAATTCGAATCACTGCTGTGGTTAACAGTTGTTGACACCAAAACGGCATCCAATTGATGGTTGAAAAAGCGATATCTGTTGGCTTTCCACAAATAAACTTAGGAAAAACATGTTGACCTCGGCGCATGCTAATACAAGTTTTGGTGGCAATACGCGCTACCTCTACCGCAATATCACAGGCAGAGTTTCCTCCCCCCACCACTAACACCCGTTGATTTTTAAAAGGCAGTGCTTTTTTATATTCATGTGCGTGAAGAATATTTCCACTAAAATGCCCAGGGTAAGTGGGTTGGATAGGATCCCAATGATGACCATTGGCAACCAGTACATAATCAAACCATTCCTTATGGTCACCAGAAGCATCTCGATATGCTACGGTCCATTGTTGATTTTCCTCTTGTTTGACATCAGCTACACACGTATTAAATCGTATAAAGTCTTTGACTCCAAAATGGTCAGCATATTGATTAAAATACTGTAATAGTTGACGATGTGAGGGGTAATCAGGATATTCATAAGGCATTGGAAAATCTTCGTACTCAGACATTCGCTTTGAACTAATGATATGAGTCGTTTCATAAATACTAGAATGACGTCCTAGCTCATCATAAACCCAATTTCCACCTAACTGATTGTTTTTCTCAAATACCGTAAAATGAGTTAAGTTTTGTTGCAATAAGTTCTTGGCTGCAGTGATTCCAGAAGGCCCTGCGCCAATAATACAGATCTTTGGTGAATCTTTAACACTAAGATTTTTTTTCATGATTATTTTGATTATATTTTTTCATCGTTTCCAATATCTTCTCAACCATGATCAGTTGAACCACTTTATCCTTATCAATTGTAAAATGATTTACATAATATCCACGACGTCCTCCATTTGCATTTTTCATTGAGTCCACATTCAAATTCATAATAGTCGTTCGCTGACTATCTACCGCATGTAATTTTAAACCACTAAACATAGGAACAAATGAAGGTTTATAGATATTTACTGCTTCTGTTACATTAGGCGGAACGGGTAGTGGCGATACTGCATCTATCGTGATCAGTAATGGTACTGGGATATTCGCTCGATAGAGATCCCTTGCCACTTTGATTTGTTCATTGGCTCCCAGCGAATGACCAACCAAAATGATAGGCCCCTGTAATTCGGGTGTATTATAATGTTTGATGATATATCGACTCAGCGCGCTTGCCTTATACCACACGGTACTTGAAGTATGGATCTGATAATCATTATATAATGTGTCCTCCAAATGATTCATTCCCTTACTAAATACCCCGCCTAAGCCTCCACGCATGGTATAAACAATTCCTTTGGGATAGCGGGTATTTTTAAGACTCGCAGTTTTATTTTTGCCATCATTGGTTGCAAGATCAATACAAGAAGTCAGCAATGAGCAAAGACATAACAGCACAGTTGATACGATAGTTTTCATTGTACGCCACTTATGAAATATATAAATTAATACACTCTAGCCTGAATCTTCGTTGGCTTTTTGGCCATGAGCCATTGGAACCATGGCCAACACATGGTACTGATCCCAACATTAGCAAAAATCATCCAAATCCCGTTGCTATAACCCAAAAATGCATCAATGACATACATAGTGAACTGGTAAATGAAACAAATGGGTGCAATCAACATCATTTGTTGGAATATTGAAAAAAAATGAAACCTTCGAGCTTTCCCAGAAGCTATCCAAGTCGTCAATACCAGTGCAAACGCATGTACTCCTATCACTGTAGATAATAATACATCTAAGCATAACCCAAAGAGAAACAATAAAGTAATACTAAAATAGTTTGGTAAAAAAAACTGAATGTATAGTACAAACAACAGCATCCAAGGTGGTCGTAATCCCGAAATCATTTCTGGCAAGGGGACGATAATCAGCACAAAAACGCCTATTAAAGACAGTAACAAACGAATATTTTTCGTCATCATGCTTTCTCATCCATGACACTCATCCGCTCTTTTATTTCTTCCGTTAATGCTTCATGCTCTTCTTCAGGCCAAATGACCAGCACCAAACGATTGCGGTTTAACAAAGCCACAGGACTGACGCGGACTTTGATAAACTCATCCCCAGGAATACTCTTCACATCACTAACAAGGCCTACTGGATATCCTTCGGGGTATCGTCGTCCAAGACCTGATGTCACTAACATATCACCCTTGATGATAGATGACGTTTTGGGTAAATTAATCAGGGACAATTGGCTTAAACTGTTGGTTCCAACTAATATTGCTCGCTCTCCTGTGCGACTATTTCTGACTGGCACTGCCGATTTTGAGTCGGAAATGAGTAAAACTGTACTGGTCATCAAACCCACATCAATGATCTGTCCCATGATTCCTTTCGCATCGAGGACAGGCAGACCTAATGATATGCCATCTCGTGTTCCTTTGTTTAATACGATCAATTGTCTTGAAGGATTCGTGTCTACAGCCAATATTTGTGCTGCCATCGCTTTCTGAGTAGATGTAGAAGAGGCAGATAATAAGGCTTTAAGCTCCGAGTTTTCTTTACTAATCATCAATAATTTTTGTAGCTGGGCTTCAAGCATAATTTGTTGATAACGCAATTGCATATTTTCATTGATCAGTGCCTTTTTCGTACTCATCAATGAACCAACCCACCCTGCCACTCGCACAGGATAATCGACCATGTATTGTACTGGCAATACAAGTAAAGAAAAAATGCTGCGCGCATTATTGAGCGTTCGATAATGGTAGTCAGCAAGCATCAAAGTTAAGGCGAAGATCAAAGCAAAAGCAAAGCCTAAGGATGACTTGCTATTCTTAGCAAAGAGCCTATTTTGATCATTATTCGGTTGAGAGGAAATCACCGCCGCGTAAATCCATGGTTTCTAACGCCTTGCCACCGCCACGTGCAACACACGTTAAGGGGTCTTCAGCAACTAACACTGGCAAGCCAGTTTCTTCCATCAGCAAAGTGTCCATGTTCTTCAACAAAGCACCGCCACCCGTCAATACCATTCCTCGTTCTGCAATATCCGCTGCAAGCTCAGGAGGAGCTAATTCGAGAGCCGCCCTGACAGCGCCAACGATACCAGATAAGGGTTCTTGAAGTGCTTCTAATATTTCTGCACTGGTTAAGGTAAAGCTACGTGGCACACCCTCTGCCAAGTTTCTACCGCGAACCTCTATCTCAAACAGATCGCGACTTGGAAATGCAGAACCAATTTCATGTTTGATCCGCTCTGCCGTTGTTTCACCAATGAGTGTGCCATAATTACGACGTACATAAGATACGATGGCATCATCAAATTTATCACCACCAATGCGAACCGATTGATGATATACAATCCCACTTAACGAAATAATTGCCACTTCAGTGGTTCCACCGCCAATGTCAACAACCATTGAACCACTAGCTTCTTCTACGGGCATGCCTGATCCAAGAGCTGCTGCCATGGGTTCTTCTATTAAGAAGACTTCTCGAGCACCAGCTCCCATAGCAGATTCTCGAATCGCTCGTCGTTCTACCTGGGTTGAACCGCATGGAACACAAACCAACACACGAGGGCTAGGTCTTAAAAAACGATTTTCATGAACCTTATGGATAAAATACTGCAACATTTTTTCTGTGACAAAAAAATCGGCAATAACTCCATCTTTCATAGGCCGAATCGCATTGATATTTCCAGGTGTGCGACCCAACATCCGTTTGGCTTCCACACCAACAGCTGCCACACGTTTTTGACCTGATTCATTGCGCAAGGCAACAACAGATGGCTCATTCAACACGATACCTTTATCTCTGACATAAATCAGCGTGTTTGCAGTTCCCAAATCGATAGAGAGATCATTAGAGAACATTCCTCTTAATTTTCGAAACATCAGCGACAGTACCTCATTCTTTTTTTGGTGAGCACTTTAACCTATATTTGCATAAAAATCGACAGATCTTTTGGTTAAATCCTGACAAAATGGTTGTAAAGAATATACGATACACAAGATGTTATTTTTTTAGCCATCTCAATATGCAAAAACTCATTTGGGCCATGCGCATTTGAACCCGGACCTAGAACACCTGTGATGACAAACTCTGCATTTGGGAATTGCTCGCCTAACATCCCCATAAAGGGGATTGTCCCGCCCTCACCCATATAAACGGCAGATTTTTTAAAAAAGAGAGTGGATGCCTCCTCCACTTCTTTTAACAGTCTTTCAGACAATAATGGTGAATGCCAACCCTTAGAACCATCATTCGTATGAAAAGACACCTTTGCGCCATAAGGTGGGTTGGTGGTAAAAGCCTCCGTTAAAGCCAGAGATGCTTGTTTAGGGCACACGGTTGGAGGAATACGCATCGATAGTTTCAAGACCGTTTGAGGACGGATGACATTACCAGCATCAGCAATCGATGGAAATCCTGATGCGCCAGTCACAGTCAATGCAGGACGCCAAGTTCGATTTAAAATGAGCTCTGCAATGTCATCCGTTACAGGTTTAGTACCCGGACAAAAAGGAAAGGCTTGATAGACTTGCTTACCAAGGACTGATGCACAAAATTGCGCTTCTAGCACTCTTTCAGTAGGAATGTCACAAAAAAGATCAGGCAATTTTATCTCACCACTGACATCATCTTCCACCCGGCTAATCAGTGACCTTGCCACCCGAAAACTATCTGCAACGATACCACTGGCGTATCCAGAATGCAGCCCTTCCTGAATCAACTCAACAGATAATTCGCCTACAATATTTCCTCTTAAGGAGGTGGTCATCCATAACTGCTCATAGTTGCCCGCACCTGAATCAAGACAAATCACCAGGGAAGGTAGACCAATCCGTGCCTTATGCGCTTCAATGTAATCAGGCAAGTCATAACTACCGCTTTCTTCGCAAGCTTCAATGATCACCACACACCTTGGGTGTGGTAACCCTTGCTCTTCCAGTGCTCGAATAGCGGTGATGGCAGCATAAGCGGCGTACCCATCATCAGCGCCTCCTCGCCCATAAAGACGAGTACCCTCTTCTAAAACTGGCTGCCAAGGACCCCGTCCTGGTTTCCACCCAGTCATTTCTGGTTGTTTATCTAAATGACCATAAAGCAAAACCGTTTCATCAATCTGACCCGGAATTTCCATCAATAGCAAAGGGGTTTTACCTGGTATTCGAAGCACATCTTGTATCATGTCTTTTGGACCATGCGCCTTACACCAATGCGCAATATGAAAAAGGGCCTCATCCATATAACCATGCTCTTCCCATTTTGCATCAAAGTGAGGCGATTTATTAGGGATTTTTATATAGTCCATCAGACTTGGTATGATGTCACTTTGCCATTTTTTTTCGATAAAATCGAAGAGTGTATCAGGGTTTAGCATGTGCTTTCTCTTTGATAATATTAATAATTTTTATAGTGGCAGACTCAATAGCCAATGCTTTTATTTTTTTAATCAACTGAGTTTTATTTTTATTCACCTCTTCCACTGAAGCACACAATGTTTCTGGGTTTAATTGCTCTTCAGCGACCACAATACTTATCCCTTTTTGCTCAAAGTAATGCGCATTTTGTACTTGATCCCCACGGCTGACTTTTTGCGACAGAGGGATTAACACATGCGGTTTTGCAAGGGCTAATATTTCATATAAAGAATTAGCACCTGCTCGTGAAATGATAAGATCACTTGCAGCAAATAAATCTGCTAACTCTTCATTTGCATACTCAAACTGACAGTACCCGGTTTTATTGGTTAATATAGGGTCAATTTTGTTTTTACCGCATAAATGGATGATCTGATATTTTTCCAACAAATGATCTAATGCTTGTCGCACACATTGATTCAAGGACTCAGCACCTTGACTACCACCCACCACCAGTAAACATGGTTTTTGATCATTAAATCCACAAATTGACAACCCTTTATCTTTATCTCCCCTGAACAACTGTTGACGAATGGGTGTGCCTGTTACTTCAACTTTATCTTGTTTTTTAAAATGGTCTTTAGCCAGTGAAAACGTCACACAAATTTTATCCACAAAGGGAAAACTCAATCGATTAGCTAGGCCTGGGCTGATATCAGATTCATGAGCCACAACAGGAATACGATTTAACCAAGCCCCGACCACAATGGGAAAAGCCACAAATCCACCTTTAGAAAAGACAACATCTGGCTTGATTTGGTGAAGAATACGATAGGCCTGCAAAATCCCCACTATGATTTTGAAGGGATCAAAAAAATTTTTCCAACTAAAATATCGGCGTAATTTGCCGCCACTGACTCCATGATAAGGCAGATTCAGAGCTGATATCATCGATTTTTCAATCCCTTCATATGATCCCATATAATCGATTTGCCAGTGTTCTTGTTGCAATACTTCAATCAACGCAAGATTAGGCGTCACATGGCCGGCCGTTCCCCCTCCGGTGAATACGATTTTATGCGTCATCATTTGTCCTTAATGAACAATAAACTTAAATCTAT
>DAHWEW010000110.1:0-6840 GCA_027326225.1 Legionellaceae bacterium | reverse complement strand
AAGGATACCATGCATCCAAAGGAATTTCTGTAAAAGAACCAAGCTTATGGATCAAGATCAAAAGAAACTCACAGCCAAGCGCGCTTTCGGTGAGACCATACAAAGGAGTTACATCCCTTCCTGGTGATGAAGACTTTAAACTCCAAATGTGAGGAAAAATCTTTAAAACAGTTTCTGGCTGAATGTTTATCCATTTTAAAAGAAATGCCCGACCTTCATTGCTTAAAGTGAGTTGAAAAATAGGAGGGAGATTGATAGAAGCTTTAGCACTATCTATTACAGGGAGTGTCGTCCACGCTTCAATGGGGATGTCTCTCATCATAAGTGGCGCATGATCGAGCAATAACTCCAAAATTTCACTACTAGGCTCTGGCTCCGAGGTAAGAAGAGATAAATAGCTGACGCCGTTATTGGCCAGAGTAGGTATGGGTAGACCCCATAATAAAGGTGGGATGAGAGCGTATACATGCGGTAATTTTAAAGCCCATTGCTTTAAAATTTGACGACCAGTACTGGAGCCAACAAGACACTCCAAAGGCACGGACTTAAGCGTTCTTGGTGAATCAGCGGTTATTCCAAGAGCCAATCTCCATCCATCTGCGGTCACATTGAAAAGGACTTCGGGACAATATTCCATCATAGCGTGAAGAGCGGTACGACCCACTTGACTGAGAATCAACCAATAGAGGGTCGTTGTGTTTATTTCCTCTACTGATCCTTTCTTGAGAGGTGTAGACCAAGCAATAGAGGGAATGTTTCTGATGATTTGAGGATACGTGCGGATGAGAGCTAGAAGAAACTGCCGACCAACATCACTTGTGGATGCCAGTTGAAATAACGGACTTAAATTGGCATATCCCAAAGCATTGGGATTTATTGTCTCACCCCAAGCTGATGATGGAATGGCAAGAATGACGTCGGGTTGCTCTTTCAACAAAATATTTAAGAGTTCTTGACCTTCTTGATATGACGAAAGTTCATGAAATGGGTTTATGTTATGGTGTTCCTCACCAGGCAAGCTCCAAAGATCAGGAGGTATGGATCTAAAAACAATGGCATGTTCTTTCGCAAGCGTTAGCAGAACTTGTCTACGGGCTCGAGTCATAGACAACCAGTAGAACAAGGTGATTTGTTTAGAAAATGTCGGAGAAACACGGCATAATTTTGTGGCTAAAACAGTCGGTTTTTGAGCAATAACTTTCGAGAGAATGTGTTGTCCTTGGCGATTGTTGGTTAACCAAATGACAAAAGTATGATTTTCTCGCAAAAGAAATTTACCCTCCATTAATTCACAAAGCCAGGTTATCAACTCTGGATACGTATCAACCAAATCCGGGTCATTCTGTATGGCGGATGGGTAAAGTTTGATTTTAACTCGGTTATTTAATCTTGGTACCAGCTCCGTAAAAAATTTTTTTACTTTAGCAGGTTCCTCGAGTAGTGATGGAATCGATGCAAAACACATGATAAATAATTCTGTTTTTAATTCGTTATCTAAGATGTGTTGCAACAATGATTGTTGTCCTGATGGACCAAAAAAGACAGGAACGGATAATAAATACTCGCAATAATTGGGATGATTCAGTAGCTTTACCACTTTTTGCTGAGTAAAATCATTGAGAAATTTCAGAACGAATGCTTGTGGCGCAGTGAGTTCTTTTTCCTTTTCTTTTTCCTTAGCAAGGATTGGTTTTTGCGGCGCTAAGATTTGTGGCGTGGCAGATGTTACAATAGCTGCTTTAGGCTCGTTTTTCACAGGCAGCCTGGGGCTATGATCCTTTAAGAACTGCTCAAATGTATCTTCTTTTTGCTTTAGGGTATGAACATAAATCTCTTTTGCCTGTTGAAGCAAGCCTGAGTTTGCTAATTTTATGGCCTCTCTTTCCCAACGTTTTAAGTCTAGTGCTTCATGCTGATTAGGAAGAGATATTTCAGAGGCAGCTTTTGCTTTTTTCTCTGTATCAGGTTCAAGGACAGGAATGAGTGCTTGTAATAAAAAGTCAATGCGATGAGCTTTTCTGTCGAGAATCACAAGTTTTTTTAAAGCGCGAGTAGAGGCTGTGATCAATTCATTAAACCAGGGTCGGTGAGTTTCATCATCGACTCCATCTTTGGCTCGATGAGCTGATTTTTGAGCCGTAGGTTGTGATTTGAGTTTTTGATTGGCAGCAAAGCCTTCTGGCGTTTCGATCATTCGATACATCAGCACAGTATTATATTCTAGGCCTTTGATTTGTTGAGGAGTAAAAACCAGTGGAGTCTTGAAAAGGGCTTTTGCCTCCATCAGATCATAGGCCACAATTGCAAAATCAGGTTGTGTTGCCTCGCTATAAAGATGTTCCATGCGTTGATCATGTGTCGGATCTTGAATCCATAAGACTTCTCCCATAGGAGCATCAGGTGCTATGGTAATTTCTGTGGATTCCATCTTGTCAACCAGCCCACCTGTGGCTTGCAGTTTAAGATCTATCATGACATTAGCCACATCAACAACTCGTTTGGGACATCGATAGGTGATTCTTAGCTCTACCTTTGAGGGTAATCGACCACATTCTTTGTGGATCATGTCACGAAGATAGGGATAACGTGATTTGCCGTCTCCTAATATTTGATGATCCCCTAAGCAATAAACCACAGAGCCCTTTGAAGCTTTGTATAAAGAAGACAATTGAAGATAAGATAAATCTTGAGCCTCATCGACAACGACGAGGGGATAATGGACTGTTTCAGGCAAAGGTTGATAGGCAGCACTGGTTTTTTGTATGGATGCTAAATGGGCAAGATAGTCCAAATAGGCTTGATAGATAGTCGCTCGCTTTTCTTCGTCAAACGAGCTTTGGCGTTTGCCCAAATGAAGATAGGTTTCTTTATCATAGCCTGAACAAATACGAAATTCTCGCCATACGGATTGGGCCTCCTCAGGCGTACAAGTTTTTTCAGCAGATGCGCCCATTTTTTTTGATTTTACCGCACTTTTTTTATACTGAGCATACCAGTCATAAAACGTGTCCTCACTGATAAAGCTTAAGTCTCCTAACTGTGCGCCTAATAGCTCCTCATAGGTCAGAAAAAGGACCGAATCTTGATAGATAGAATCCCCTACCATTTTAGCCCACATTTCTTTCTTTTCACGGACTAAATTGGGGTTTTGGCTCACATAGATCACAGGAAAAGCCCCACCATTTTCTCTGTGCTCGCGGACATATTGTGATAATATGGACAACGCTACGCAAGTCTTCCCGGCACCGGCAGGTCCATAGATGATAGCCGGCATTTGAACCCTTAATGCTTCTTCTTGTTCGGTATTTAGAGTAATAAATCGTTGATTGTATGGCTCAAGAGGCACATATTTTTCTTGCTCACCAGGAGCTTTGGGCAGATGTTCTCCACCATCCTCATCAAATTCTGGTCTCTCCGGTGCAACTTCTCCTTGTTTTCCTAAGTAAGCTTGCAATACCTTAGATTTGAAATATCGACTTTTATCGTAATCGTGGTTTAACACAACATCAAGTAAACAAATGTGATCCTCAATGACCGTAAATAATAGTCTGGTTTCTCTATTTGCGCGGATGCTATAAAGTGGGGGCTCTCGATAGTCTCTTAACCGCTCTAAATGAAGACTACGGTATTCACCTGCCCTTAGTTTTGCAATGATATCTTGATAAGGCTCAAATTGCTTTATATCACCAAAGATGTCTCGCCAGAAAAATATTTTTGACATTTTAAGAGTCTATATGGATAAAATAATGACATTTTAGCCGAAACAAAGCTCTATGTATAGAATGAATGTTGGAACCCAAACGTATTTTTGCGAGTCCTCCCAATGCTGACATTGCTTCGTGGCTACGCTCCTAGCCATGAAGGCAACGAGATAGGATCGATCTGAACGGTTTACTTACTGCCCTGCCATATAAACCCTTCATAAATAATGTTATCATATAACCGATTTGCCACACCATTTTCCACGGGGTACTTAATGAACGCTGACACCAGTTATGACTCAACCAATATCAAGGTTTTAAAGGGATTAGATGCGGTTAGAAAACGTCCCGGTATGTATATTGGTGATACGGATGATGGTACGGGTTTGCATCATATGGTGTTTGAGGTTGTAGATAATTCTATTGATGAGGCTTTGGCGGGTTATTGTCATGAAATCAAGGTGATTATTCATGCAGATGAATCGATCACGGTAAAAGATGATGGCCGTGGTATTCCTGTTGATATTCATAAAGAAGAAGGACGCTCAGCGGCCGAAGTCATCATGACCATTTTGCATGCTGGGGGTAAATTTGACGACAACTCCTATAAAGTTTCAGGCGGCTTACATGGTGTAGGTGTATCGGTGGTGAATGCGCTTTCAGCAGAGTTGCATTTATTGATTCGACGATATGGCAAGGTTTATGAACAACATTACCGTCACGGGGTGCCTGATGCTCCGCTTGCAGTGACTGGTGAGGCTAATTCAACAGGAACTGAAATTTGGTTTAAGCCAAGCGCGGATACCTTTAGCAATATTTTGTTTCATTATGATATCTTAGCCAAACGGTTGCGTGAGCTGTCTTTTCTGAACTCAGGCGTCGCCATTCACTTGTTTGATGAACGAACCGATAAACAAGACACCTTCCGTTACGAAGGAGGCATCAGAGCATTCGTTGAACATTTGAATCGCAATAAAGCCCCTATTATTCCAACGGTCTTTTCAATGTCTGGTGAAAAAGACCATATTGTGGTTGAGTTATCTCTGCAATGGAATGACTCTTATCAAGAAAATTTGTTTTGTTTTACCAACAACATTCCTCAAAAAGACGGGGGGACCCATTTGGCAGGGTTTCGGTCTGCACTCACCCGCACATTGAATAATTACATTGAAAATGAAGGGTACGCTAAAAAAGCAAAAGTCACGACAATTGGTGACGATGCTCGTGAAGGGTTAACTGCTGTTTTATCAGTTAAGGTACCTGATCCTAAGTTTTCTTCGCAGACAAAAGATAAATTAGTCTCTTCAGAAGTGAAAGCGGTGGTTGAGTCGTTGGTCGCAGAAAAACTCAATGATTTTTTATTGGAAAATCCAGCCAGTGCTAAATTGATCGTGGGTAAAATGATTGATGCAGCTCGTGCCAGAGAAGCCGCAAGGCGTGCTAGAGACATGACAAGACGCAAAGGCGCGCTGGATATTGCAGGTCTTCCAGGTAAGCTTGCCGACTGCCAGGAAAAAGACCCCGCGCTTTCAGAGCTTTATATCGTAGAGGGAGACTCAGCAGGGGGCTCTGCGAAACAAGGTCGTGACAGAAAATTCCAAGCGATTTTACCATTGAAGGGTAAGATTCTGAATGTTGAGAAAGCACGATTTGATAAAATGCTTGCTTCACAAGAGGTAGCCACGCTGATTACTGCCTTAGGTTGCGGAATTGGGCCGGATGAATATGATCCAGATAAGATTCGTTATCATCGTATCATCATCATGACCGACGCTGATGTCGACGGCTCCCATATTCGTACGCTTTTGTTGACCTTTTTCTACCGACAAACGCCAGAGTTGATTGAGCGTGGTTATATTTATATTGCACAACCACCTTTATACAAAGTGAAACAAGGAAAACAAGAGCGCTATGTCAAAGATGATGATGCTTTGTTCGAACTTTTAACCCAGAATGCTTTAGATGGTGCCGCTTTTTATCCGGCAAAAGATGCTCCTGCAATTACTGCTGACGCACTAGGGGGGTTGGTTCATCAGTTCCGTCGTGTGGAAAAAATCATCAAGCGTCACGCTCGTCGCTACCATGCTGACATTGTCAAACATATTTCATGTCTACCTGTGTTGCTCCAAGAGAGTTTTTATGATTTTGAGCAGATGAGTCATTGGGCAAATCAGCTGCAGTTAGGTTTAGAAACCATTAAGAGTGAAACAAAAGAGTATGCTGTTGATGTGATTCAAATATCTGAAGAAAAAGTTTACGTTCCACGTGTAACCATCACACAACATGGCGTGGCAAGTCCTATTGTATTCAATGTGGAGTGGTTCTTGTCGAAAGATTATAAAGAAATGACACAATTAAGCGGTAAACTCCATGATCTCGTAGAAGAAGGTGCGTTGATCAAACGAGGAGATAAATCACTTGCTGTGACTTCATTTGAAGAAGCCCTTTCTTGGCTTATGGAGGAAGCAAAACGTGGGCAAACCATCCAACGTTACAAAGGGTTGGGGGAAATGAATCCAGAGCAACTATGGGAAACGACGATGGATCCTGAAGTGCGTCATATGATGCAGGTGAAGATTGAAGATGCAGTCGCAGCAGATGAGATTTTTACCACGCTGATGGGTGATCAAGTAGAACCAAGGCGAGATTTTATAGAAACAAATGCCCTAGACGCAGAAAATATAGACATCTAACCGAGCCGCGACCGAAGGGGAGCGGAAAATCAATCAGAATGGAACAGTCAGCAAATACCACAAGATTTAAGGAAAAGTCCTACTGCAGGTGAAGGTGCTGCATCCTTGCAGCTTAGCGTATCCGTTGCTCTAATTCCTTTTTTTAGTGACTCCATGTCAGACAATCCATGTCTTCCCTGTGAGATAAGTATAACTTTCCTACACTCTGTGTCATTATATTGATGGCTGATTGTGCTGTAAGAAATGTCTCAATCGGACCTGTGATTTTTCTGTGTCTTTCTCAACCAAGGTGTTGAGATTACGATAAAAGTATATACAGCAAGAGATCTAAAGTTTTATAAGGACTGGGCGATAACCTAGATAGGTGTGTTTGCCTAAAAAATAATTATAAGGAGAAGGCAATGTCTAAGAATGATCTATTGCAAGACACTTTTCTTAATGAATTA
>DAHWEW010000010.1:0-15815 GCA_027326225.1 Legionellaceae bacterium | reverse complement strand
AAAAGAAAGCAATTTCTCTTTGCCGGCAAGGTAATCTTTCGATTGTTGTGGATACATTTGTATCGTTTTACGAATGATGTCTTCAACCAAATGGTTATCCTGCTCTGTAAAACCGGTAGCCGTTATGCATTCATCAACAGATAAAGGACTATCGATTAAGCTTAAAAAAACCTTTTTGGCGATGTTCAAAGGGATGATGTTATCGGTTAATCTATCTAGCAAAGTGGCAAGATTTGAAGCCGATACAGGTGGTGTTTCAAAAGATAGTCCACGTTCATTTAGGGTTGCGGTATAGCTGCCTTTGAGCCAATTCGTAATGGTTTTGGCAGAGGCAGTCGTTTTGTGTTTGACCTCCTCATAGTAGTTAAAAATACTTGGTGAGGATAATAGAAACTCAATATCATCCTCTTTTAAGGCATCCTCATTTTGTAATCGTTTCTGAATCTCTTTGGGTAATGGAGGCATATTGAGTTTGATTTCTTCAATCTTTGTAGCGCATATTTCAATTGGCAATAGATCAGGATCAGGAAAGTAACGATAATCATTTTCATTTTCTTTGCTGCGTAAGCGTTCTGTGGTATTGGTATCTGGACAATAGAGACGAGTTTCTTGCGTCACTTTTTGTCCTGATTCGAGCAGTTCTTGATGTCTTTTTTCCTCGTAGTGGATGGCTTTTTCGATGAACCGAAATGAATTGAGATTTTTTAATTCAGTTCGAGTCCCTAACTCTTTACTATGCTTAGGCTTCAGCGAAAGATTCACATCACAACGAAAGGATCCTTCTTGCATATTGCCATCACAAATCCCTAAAAATATCAGTAATTGATGAAGCGATTTTAAATATCGAATGGCCTCAAATGCTGAAAAGAGACAAGGTGCTGTGACAATTTCAAGGAGTGGATTGCCCGCACGGTTTAAATCGATAGCAGTTTTTGACTGGTGACTATCATGGAGCAATTTGCCTGCATCTTCTTCTAAATGAGCCCGTACAATACTTATTTCTTTGATATCATTGGTTTCAGTTAATATTTGGAGTCTACCTTCACTCACAATGGGATGTTGAAATTGACTGATTTGATATCCTTTGGGCAAATCAGGGTAAAAGTAATTTTTACGCTCGAAATAAGACAAATGATTGATTTTGGCTTCAATAGCTATACCAAATAAAATGGCCATATTCACAGCTTTTTGATTTAAAACAGGCAACACACCAGGAAGCGCTGCGTCAACATAACTGGTATGTGAATTGGCTACTGCACCATAGCTTGTTGATGCATCAGAAAATAGCTTTGAATGTGTGTTAAGTTGTGCATGTACTTCAAGACCTATCACCGTTTGCCAAGTCATGATTCACCTATGTGTGGGAGCTTATGATGCCAATCCGTTTCTTGTTGATAGTGGTGTGCAAACTGAAGAAGACGTGCTTCTCCAAAATGAGGCCCCATCAATTGCATGCCTATGGGCAATTGTTGATGAAATCCCACCGGGATAGAAAGAGCAGGAAGCCCCGCCAGATTTGCAGCGACAGTAAAGATATCAGCAAGATATCGTTGGGTGGGGTTGTTGATGGTCTCACCTAACTTAAAAGCGGTACTTGGGGTCGTTGGACCAAGAATCACATCAACGTTTGAAAGTATTGAAAGCAATTCTTGCTGAATCATACGACGCACTTTTTGTGCTTGCACATAATAAGCATCAAAATATCCAGAAGATAACACATGGGTACCAGTGAGGATTCGTCGTTTGACTTCCATGCCAAAACCTTCTGAACGCGTGCGGGTTATCAACTCTTCCAAAGTATTGGCATTGGGAGATTGATAACCAAAACGAACCCCATCATATCGAGATAAATTAGAAGACGCTTCGGCACAAGCAATCACATAGTAACAAGGTGCCCAAAGTGAGAGATGGTTTAAATCAATCTTCACTATTTTAGCGCGTTTTCTTTCAAAAAATTGAATAGCTTCATGAATGGCGTCATGAATGACGCCATCAAGCGCTTCGTCAAAAAAAGAATGAGGGACTCCAATGCGTAGGCCATCCAATGGCTCTTGTAACGTGCGTGTCAGATCACCTGGCTTGTGCGGGCTAGAGGTTGAATCTCGCTCATCAAATCCTCCCACAGCATTTAAAACCATGGCTAAATCCTCAGCATTTGTGGCTAAAATACCTGGAGTATCCAGGCTTGAGGCATAGGCAACCATTCCAAAGCGTGATATGAGCCCATAAGTAGGTTTGATGCCAGAAATACCACAAAATGCCGCAGGTTGTCGGACCGAGCCTCCAGTGTCAGAGCCCGTAGCAAAAGGCACGAGTCTTGCAGCAACCGCTGCTGCTGAGCCACCTGAAGAACCACCTGATACATAGTGCATATCCCAAGGATTCTTGACGGGACCAAAGTAGCTGTTTTCATTGGATGAACCCATGCCAAATTCATCCATATTGGTTTTACCCACCAAAATGGTGCCCTCATCTTCTAGTCGTTTGACAATGGTTGCAGGGAATGGAGAGCTATAGTTAGCCAGCATCCGTGATCCGCAAGTAGTGGGTAAAGAATTCGTGCAAAAAATATCTTTGTGAGCTAAAGGAATCCCTGTGAGCGTTTTTCCTAGACCTTGTTTGAGTAATTGGTCTGCTGCCGCAGCCTGTAAAAGGGCTTGTGATTCATCTATTGAAATAAAGGCATTTAATGAGGTTGCATCATTGATGCGTTTTAAAAAGTGTTGGGTGAGTTCGGTACTTGAGAATTCCTTTTGCTTCAATGCCTGACTTAACTCACGTAAAGATTTGGTGTGCATGCTCATCCCTTAGCAAAAGGACCGAGTTTCGGTACCCAATATAAATGATCCACAAACGTGGGGATTAACTCTGCTAATTGGGTCGAAAGATTGGCGTCATTGACGGTATCTACTCTTAAAATTTGAGTTTGATTCAGAGGATGGGGGAGTGGTTCAACACCACTGGTATCTACTTTTCTTAATATTTCAACAAAATCCATAATGGCCGAGATATCTTTTGCCAATTGTTTAGAGGTATCAGCATCCATTTCGATGGAAGCTAATTGAGCAATTTTTAATAAGTCCTGTTCGGATGTTGTCATAGTTCTTTTGATGTCCATTGCAGTGAGCTTATTTTACAGTAGAATGGTACAAATGTAATATTGTTTAGATGAGTATTTTATAGATGTTGCAACAAGCCAAAACAGCAGGTGGGGTGTTGATTGAGTATGAACAATCCACTTTGGAATATCATGAAGCGATAGAACCTTTGATAGAAAGATTGAATACTCATCGGGGCGCACTTTTTGCCTCCAGTTTTGAGTATCCGGGGCGGTATACTTGTTGGGACATTGGATTTTATAATCCACCCCTAGTGATAACGAGTGTAGGGCGCATCATTCATGTGCAAGCATTAAACAAACGAGGGGAAGCCTTGCTTGCTATGATTGCAACTCGATTTGATTTATGTGATGAACTTGAAGTCGTTCAACAATCCAACACCTCATGTCAACTACAAGTGAAATCTAGTGAAAAAGTCTTTCAGGAAGAAGAGCGAAGCTTAAGACCTTCCGTATTTACCTTTATTCGCACCTTACTCTCTTTTTTTAAATTAGATGACGAACCATATCTTGGCTTATATGGTGCATTTGGCTACGATTTGATTTTTCAATTTGAAGAAGTGACGCTTAACAAACCAAGACCTCTTTCACAAAGAGATATGGTTCTATATTTTCCTGATGAGATTTATGTCGTGAATCATCGTAAGGAAGAGGCTTTTGTGAGGCGTTATGATTTTCAATATCAAGGAAAATCAACGCAAGCTTTACCACGAGATGGCTCTTATCAGGAATATAACCCTTGCAATATCCCATTGAAAGAGTGTGATCACGCCGCGGGAGAGTACGCACAAGTAGTGGCTCAAGCTAAGAAACATTTTGCATGCGGGGATCTGTTCGAAGTGGTTCCCAGTCAAACGTTCTATATGCCAAGTTCAGAACCTCCTTCGACTATTTTTACCAAAATGCGACAAAAAAATCCCTCTCCATATGGTTTTTTTATCAATCTAGGAGAAGAGGAGTATTTGGTAGGTGCATCGCCCGAGATGTATGTGCGCGTACAGGGAAAACGGGTGGAAACTTGTCCGATATCTGGGACCATCAAAAGAGGTGTTGATGCGATAGAAGATGCCTATAATATTCAATCTTTACTTGATTCCGAAAAAGAATCTTCAGAACTGACCATGTGTACTGACGTGGATAGAAATGACAAATCACGTATTTGTGAGGCAGGAAGTGTACAAGTGATTGGTCGACGTCAAATTGAAATGTACTCTCGTTTAATACATACCGTCGATCATGTCGAAGGGCAATTAAGAGCAGGGTTTGATGCTGTAGATGCTTTTTTAACCCACATGTGGGTTGTGACGGTTACCGGAGCGCCCAAGTTATGGGCCATGAATTTTATAGAGCGTCATGAGAAATCGCCACGAAAATGGTATGCCGGTGCAGTTGGTTGGTTTCATTTTAATGGCAATTTAAATACGGGTCTTGTTTTGCGAACGATACGGATTCATCAGGGAATAGCAGAAATTCGTGTTGGCGCAACACTCCTTTATGATTCCGATCCCATTGCTGAAGAAGAAGAAACGCGTTTAAAGGCTGCAGCATTTATTGATCTGTTGCGTATTCCAATACAACATCAATCGTCGGCTCCAGTGATGAGCCAGCATGGTAAAGGCATACGCGTGTTGCTGATTGATCATCAAGATTCATTTGTACATACGTTAGCAAACTATGTGCGCCAAACAGGGGCAATAGTCACAACCATACGAAGCACTCATGCCTTACAATACATAGATAAGAAACACTATGATTTGGTCTTTTTATCTCCTGGGCCCGGAAAACCTATTGATTTTGATTTATCAGAAACAATCAAAGCGGTGATTCTACATCACATTCCATTATTTGGTGTATGCTTAGGATTACAAGGAATTGTTGAATATTTTGGAGGCGAGTTGGGTGTACTTGACTACCCCATGCATGGTAAATCATCAGTCATTCGGGTGATAAAAGACTCAGGCCTATTTGAGGGATTTGATACATCATTTATTGCCGGGCGTTATCATTCACTTTATGCACTGCAAGATAAAATGCCAGATATGTTAGACGTGACAGCAGAGACGGAGGAGGGCGTAGTTATGGCCATTTCCCATCATTCTCTCCCTATTTATGCCGTACAATTTCATCCAGAAACAATATTATCTTTAGCAAATAATATCGGTCTTAGAATCATCAATAACTTAATGAAAATGGTGAGGGAGCATGCGTTATAAAATCTTATATTTCTACATGGTTGCTATCATTGTAGGCATGTTGACTGGTGTGGCCGGATCGTATCTTATTTTGGCCGTTCATGAAGTGAATCGTCTCATCAGTGGTGGATTTGCTTATGTTTTAGAAAAAGGATGGTCGGTTGGATGGGCTTCAGCTATTGTATCGATGTTGATGGTCTATGTGTCATGGTTGATGGTAAAGCATATTGCGCCAGAGGCTGCGGGCAGCGGGGTACAGGAAATTGAAGGCACCCTTGAAAATAAAAGACCCATTCATTGGTTACGATTATTGCCAGTCAAGTTTTTTGGTGGGATCTTAGCGCTTTCGTCACAACTTGTTGTGGGTCGAGAAGGACCCACCATTCAGATTGGTGGTAATTTGGGTGCTATGGTTTCATCGTTTTTTAAATTCCCCACGCATGAACGGGATGCACTTATTTCAGCAGGCGCTGCAGCAGGTCTTGCAACAGCATTTAATGCGCCTTTAGCTGGCATGCTATTTATCCTGGAAGAAATGCGCGGGAAGTTTAAATTTACATACACCAATTTTTCTGGTGTGACTATTGCGTGTGTTGTTTCCGTTATTTTTCTTCATTGTATCATTGGATCACAACCGGCTATTGAAATGACTACATTTAAATTGCCTAGTATTCATTCCCTATGGTTTTTTCTTTTATTTGGGCTTATTGTTGGGTTCGTTGGGTTACTTTTTAATGTAACCCTGATGAAATCGTTGACTAGGACGGATAAGTTTCAACCACGAACTCGTAGAATGTTTGTATTGTCTGTTGGAGCATTAATTGGATATACGGCTTATGCCTATCCAGATATGGTGGGTGGCGGTTATTTGATTATTGAAAGGTCGCTCGAAATCTATCCTTCATTTTCTATGGTATTGATATGGGTGGTGATACGCTTTATTCTCACGATGTTGTCTTATAATGTGGGCACACCAGGAGGCATTTTCGCGCCAATGTTAGCATTAGGCACTTTACTTGGAATTGCCATGGCGCATGCTATTTTTTTGGTAGAGGAAGATGGCTCTATTCATTATGGCATGTTTGCTGTGGCAGGCATGGGGGCTTTATTTGCAGCTGTGGTGAGGGCGCCAGTCACAGGGATTGTATTGGTGGTAGAAATGACACAAAATTACTCGATGATTTTGCCGCTGATGGTCACTTGTCTCACAGCAACAAAAGTCGTGGAATTGACGGGTACGGAGCCCATATATACTCAGTTGTTGGATCGTACGTTAAGAAAACAAGCAGCTCTAACTGCTGAGCCAAGTCAGTGATGCCTTCATTCAACAAGCACACAACGATAGCTCTTTTCTTAATTATTCCCCAGTTGTTGGTCACCCTGGTTTTTTTTATATTGCCAGCGTTTAGTGCTATTTTACAGTCCCTATTTTATAGTGACGCTTTTGGAATCCAGCAATCTTTTGCGGGACTTTATAACTTTATAGATTTATGGGGGAGCACTGAATATCTTCTGGCCTTATGGAATACATTGATTATTGCCATATCAGTGACTCTGTTGACAATGATATTGGGACTTTCTCTTGCTTTATTGGTTCATGGGAGAAAACACGGCCAACAAATCTATAAATCTCTTTTGCTTTGGCCATATGCTGTTGCACCGGCTGTTGCTGCCATTTTATGGCGCTTTTTATGTCACCCAACCTTGGGATGGATGACGACCTTATTGTCTTCTGTTGGTATTGAATTTAATTATCTGGTCCACCCAAAACAAGCTTTGCTGGTAGTGATTTTAACGAGCACTTGGCAACAATTCAGTTATAATTTTTTATTTTTTTTTGCAGCGCTTAAATTGATTCCTGTCACGATACTAGAAGCCGCAGTGGTTGATGGCGCTTCATCTTGGAACAGATTTTGGCATATCATCTTTCCATTGCTTGCTCCAACTACTTTTTTCTTATTAATTATGAATCTCATATATTCATTTTTTGATACTTTTGGCATTATTCATGTAATGACTAACGGAGGACCTGGAAATAGTACGACGACTTTAATCTATAAGGTCTATAAGGATGGTTTTGTGGGTATGGATCCAGGGAGTTCTTCGGCTCAATCCGTGGTGTTGATGATCATTGTCATTGCTTTGACATTGTTACAATTTCGATTCTTAGAGAAAAAGGTTCATTACGAATGAGTTGGCTATCATCACTGAAAGCCCCATTGAGTGGCTTCATTCAACATAGCATTTATCCAATCGAACATCTTGATGGTTTCAAGCACCCAAGCTCTTATGGGGAAAATATTAGCCAAGACGTATGTCATCTTGAACAATGTGAGGGATCTCCTAATATGCTGGAGATGTCTCGCAAAGCTCGACATGTCGTATTTCTTTGGGAGATCCTGTCATTTAAGAGAGGTCTCGCAAAGCTCGATATGACGAGTTTCATTAAAATTCTACCGCATATTGTGTTGTATCTTTTTATCTTATTGATGTTTCTTCCTTTGTATCTGGCAGTGGTGGGTGCGAGCCACGATGCAGCAACAATGTCACAATCACCACTGCCTATATGGCCTGGCTCTATGTTCTTCAAAAATATCAAGGTTGTGCTGATAGAGGGAATGAGTGTGACTGGTGGGGAGGGTATTCTTATCATGTTGCTGAATAGTTTATTCATGGCTATGTTGATTGCCACGGGAAAGGTTATTTTGGCCATGCTTTCAGCATTTTCCCTCGTTTATTTTGCATTTCCTTATAAAAAATGGTGCTTTGCTCTCATTTTCTCAACCATGATGCTACCTGTAGAAGTGCGTATTGTACCTACTTTTCAAGTGATTGCTTCATTTGGATGGTTAAATTCATACACTGGCCTTACTTTGCCTTTGATGGCTTCCGCAACAGCAACGTTTCTTTTTAGACAGTTTTTTAAATCTATTCCTGCTACGCTCGTTGATGCAGCAAAGATAGATGGTGCAGGTCCCATTCGATTTTTTATAGACATTCTATTGCCCTTATCGAAACCACAAATGGCAGCCCTATTCATTATTATGTTTGTTTATGGATGGAATCAGTACTTGTGGCCCTTGGTGATAACGACCGATCCGAGTAGGGCTACCATTGTCATGGGGGTTCGTTATTTAGTGGGTGTTGCTGATCAAATCCCAGAATGGCATTACGTGATGACGGTTGCCTTAATTGCTTTATTACCGCCCTGTTTGGTGGTCATTGTATTACAACGTTGGTTTGAAAAAGGGCTCAAGGAATAATGGCTACTGTAACTTTGAAGTCAGTGAGTAAATTTTATGATAATCAATGTATTTTGAATGATATCAATATCACGATTGAAAAAGGAGAGTTTGTCGTTGTTGTTGGGCCATCGGGCTGTGGTAAATCTACTTTGTTAAGATTGGTTGCAGGTCTTGAAAGGGTGGATGCTGGGAGTATTTTGATTAATAATCAATGCGTTAATGAAATTCCACCTGCCAAACGAGATATGGCAATGGTGTTTCAAAATTATGCATTATATCCCCATATGACGGTATTTGATAATATGGCATATGGTTTAAGAATGAGGAAAATGAAGAGTAAAGAGATCAAAAAACGCGTCGAAGAAGTGAGTGATTTATTACAACTTGGAAATGTATTAATGCGAAAGCCCATGATGTTATCAGGAGGGCAACGTCAGCGAGTTGCTATGGGACGAGCTATTGTGCGCTCACCTTCTGTTTTTTTATTTGATGAGCCTTTGTCCAATTTAGATTCACATTTGCGCACTGAAATGCGGTATGAGATAAAAAAATTGCATCAAAAATTGAAGACCACCTGTCTTTATGTGACTCATGATCAAACAGAGGCGATGACCATGGCGGATAGGGTGGTGATATTAAATAAAGGACGTATTGAACAAATTGGCACACCAAGAGCGCTCTATCAATCTCCAGAAACGCTATTTGTAGCGGGATTTATGGGGCATTACCCTTTAAATGTTTTCCCCGCAACCTTAGATGTTAGCGCTCGAAAAATAGAGACTCATATGGGGCATTCTTATGCTATGCCATCTCTCAATAGTCAGTTTCTAGGCAAGGATTCAGTCCTTGTTGCAATTCGGCCTGAACATATCTATTTTAGCACGTCACCTACCCCTGACTCTTTGTGGGTGAAGGTTCAATTAGTTGATGATATGGGTGCTGATAAACTTGTGCAGGTGGTTACTGAAACCGGCAATACCCCTCTTACCATTCGAATGCCAGGGGAGCAAGTGCTCAATCAGTCTCGAATGCCTATTGAGATAGATATGAAACATGCACATTTATTTTGCCATCACAGTGAAAAGAGATTAGGGAGTTGGAATGAGTAAAAAGCAACAATTAACCCTTATGGATAAGCCAATTTATCATTATTGGCAGGCGCTCTATTTGGCCTTCTATTCACGACATTTATATGTTGATGTGGCCAAACGTTGGAGAGGGTATGGTGTTTTGTACCTGTTATTACTGATTGCTATTGCCGCCATTCCATTGAGTGTGCGAGGATACTTGTTTTTTAACCAATATTTTAATGAACAGATCATCATACCCATTGAGAAATTACCTCCTCTTTATGTTCAAAATGGTGAACTGATATTCGATAAACCCATGCCGTATCTCATCAAAAATAGCAAAGGAAAAGCGGTGCTCATCATTGATACTACGGGTAAAGTCAAATCCATTGATAAAACGCATCCAGACTTAACGGTATTAATTACCAAAGATGCTTTATTTGTCCGACTTCCTACGTTTCAATCCTTTTTTTCAAATCTACCTTCTGAATCTGAAGATAATATTTATGCACAATCATTGAGAAAGGAGATCAATGAAGTATTCGTTGGGAAAGAATGGTTAGAAGCGAGTGGGGTTCTTAAAATGAAATGGATTGGGTTATTGCTTGTCTACCCATTGATGGTTTCGTTTATTTATGGGTTTTATCTTGTTGCAATGCTTTTTTTCGCCTTTTTCGCTCAACTCTGTTCAATCATTATCTTCAAGTACAAAATGACCTATAAAGATACCGCTCGGTTGTTTCTTGTGGCAAGCACACCAGAGACTTTTCTATTATTTGGGTTGCTCTCTTTAAATATTACTTTCCGTTACAGTGGGTTATGTAATATTGCGATATTGGCTCTTTATTTTAGCTTTGCAGCTCTGACAGTGCGGCGAGAAAGTAACCAGTTGGTGCGCTTATGAAATCAGCACTTCATTTCGCGCATGGCAATGGGTTTCCATCACCTTGTTATCGACAATTATTGAGTCATCTTAACGAGCGATTTGACTGTTATTATATAGACCGTGTAGGTCATTCACCTGAGTATCCAGTCACAGAAAATTGGGATCATTTGGTTCAGGAAGTCATTGTAAGTATTCAATCACAAGTCAATAAACCCGTTCTTGGCTTAGGGCATTCGCTGGGCGGAGTGTTGACACTGTTGGCAGCAATAGAACAACCCGAATTGTTTTCTGCAGTGATTGTACTTGATTCACCGTTAATTGGTCGGCTTAAATCAAGTATCGTACGATTTTCAAAAGCCTTAGGTATGATAGATTTGCTCACGCCTGCTTTTCGCATTCGTGAAAGACGCCATCATTGGAATAGCCGGGAACAACTGATTATCTATTTGAAAAATAAAAATCTTTTTAAAACATTTACAGATGAGTGCTTAAATGATTACATTGATTATGGCATGGAAAAAAATGAAGATGGTTATTCATTGCGATTTGATAAGCATATTGAATATCAAATTTATCGCACCATTCCGCACATATTATCCATGTATGAGGGACAATTGAAGGTGCCCTCGGTAGTGATTTATGGCAGTAATAGCAATATTATAGATAAATTAGATTTAAGTTATATGAAAAAAAAATATGGCATCGACAATGTTAAAACAAAAGGAACACATATGTTCCCGATGGAGTTTCCTGAAATTACGGCAAATCTTATCATGGATATCGCCGATAAAATCATCAATCCTGGGGTCAATGCACTCTAGTCATTAAGGAGAAATCTGTGCTACATGGACTACTATTTTTAGCTCTTATTGTCACCTTGTGTGGGCTAATGATCAAACAAGCATCTATTCGAGTTTGGACCATTTCTTATGCTGTCTTTATGCTTTTGATCATGAAATATGCCCATCCTACGATGGTTGTTCAATCGGCTATGGGTATTGTTTTTGCTTTGTTTATCATGGCTTCAGTGAAACCATGGCGAAGAAAATTACTGACAGAGCATTTATTTCGTACAATAAGTAAAGCAATGCCAGTGATGTCCTCTACTGAACGAGAAGCCTTAGAAGCAGGAACCATCAGTTGGGAGGGTGCATTGTTTAGTGGGGCTCCTGATTTCTCGGTTTTACGTGCAGCACCATCGGTGACTTTAACCCCAGAGGAACAAGCTTTTTTAGATGGTCCAACGACTATTCTTTGTCGTATGTTGGATGATTGGGATATCACCCATAACTTAACAGATTTACCAGAAGACGTATGGTCATACATCAAAGAAAAAGGATTTCTAGGTATGATTATTCCTAAGTCATATGGTGGACTTGAGTTTTCTGCAACAGCGCAAATGTCTGTATTGGTGAAGATTTATGGTCATTCAATCACTGCAGCCTCTACAATTTGCGTCCCTAATTCGCTCGGACCGGCTGAGTTATTGTTAAAATATGGCACTGATGAGCAGCGAAATTATTATCTGCCACGATTAGCGGATGGACGTGAGATCCCATGTTTTGCGCTCACTGGACCTAATGCTGGATCTGATGCTGCCTCGATTCCTGATACAGGTATCGTCTGTCGACAATCTATCGATGGTAAGGACGTGTTAGGGATCCGTCTGACTTGGAACAAACGCTATATAACGCTTTGTCCTGTCGCGACCGTTATCGGTTTAGCGTTTAGATTATTTGATCCGGACAATTTATTAAATAAAGGGCATGATGTTGGCATTAGTTGTGCGCTTATTCCTGCCAACACGCCAGGGGTCATCAAAGGCCGTCGTCATTTTCCGTTGAATACGGCATTTATGAACGGACCTACCCAAGGCAAAGATGTATTTGTGTCTATGGATTGTTTGATTGGTGGTGCTGAAATGGCGGGGCATGGTTGGCGAATGCTCATGGAGTGTTTGAGTGCAGGACGTGCTATCGGTTTACCCTCTAGCGCATCAGGTGGTGCTCAAGCGGTTGCCATGGCTAGTGGCGCATATGCAAGAATTCGAAAACAATTTAATCAGCCTATCGCCAAGTTTGAAGGGATTGAAGAGCCTTTGGCTCGAATTGCAGGCAATACTTATATCATAGATGCGGCTCTTACAATGACCGCCGCTGCTATCGATCAAGGCGAAAAACCTGCTGTTGCAGGCGCTATCATCAAATACCATACCACAGAGCGTGCTAGACAGATTGCATTGGATGCGATGGATATTCATGGGGGTAAGGCGATTTGCCTTGGACCCAATAATTATTTGGGACGAGGATATCAGGGCAGTCCCATCAGCATTACCGTTGAGGGCGCTAATATCTTATCTCGAAGCTTGATTATTTTTGGGCAAGGCGCTATTCGCTGTCACCCTTATGTGTATCAAGAAATTGAAAGTTTGAAAAATCATCAATTAGAAGCGTTTGATGAAGCACTTTGGGGTCATTTTGGGTTCATTTTATCTAACTTGATGAAGTCATTTATATTTGTCTTCACCGATGGCCGCTTGACAAAAGCGCCTAAAGATGAGACCAGACGCTATTATCAGTTGATACATAGATATAGTAGCAATTTAGCCTTTCTGGCTGATTTTTCCATGATTGCTATAGGTGGAGAGTTGAAACGCAAAGAAAAATTATCTGCGCGTTTAGGTGATATATTGAGCTATTTATATCTTGCCTCTGCTGTTTTGAAACGGTATCACCAAGATGGTGAACCCATCAAAGATTTTCCTTTAGTCGCATGGAGTTGTCAGCAGTTATTTCATGAATGCGAGCTTGCATTTACAGGGGTGATTACTAATTTTCCCATTAAATGGGCAAGGGTTTTATTAAAACTTCTATTGCAACCTTTGGGTAGTCAAAGACATAAGCCGTCTGACAAGCTCGGCCATCAACTGGCGTCTATTTTAATCGAGCCTAATGAAACAAGAAGTCGCTTAAGTCGCCTAACTTATCATGATCCTGTAGAAAATTGTCCATTGGGTCGAATGGAAGATGCTTTTTATAAAATCTGTGCCGTTGAATCCTTAGAAAAGAAGGTTCATAAGGCTGTTAAAGAAGGAAAACTTCATTCACTGACCTTACTTCAACAAATCGATGAAGCCCTTGCCCAACGTGTTTTGAGTCCAGAAGAGGCAGAAGCATTACGTGAGGCTGAGCTTGCAAGACAAGAAGTGATAGCAGTGGATGATTTTAACCATGAAGAATTGGCAAGACAAACCATCAAAGGAGGAGCACAAACCTTAAAAAAGGGAGTAAAAGAAAAGGGGGTATTTAGTATTTAACGGTAATGGCAGAGAATAAAAAATCAGGAACCGTACTATGTGTTCATCATTGGTTCAAATTGACGCGCCAATGGAAATGCACATACTTCCCTTTTACAATAGCTCATTATTCCATCTTTGTTCATCTGCCTCATTTTCATTATTGCCAAACAAGCCGCGTTTTTTATAGTCTTGCGTGTCAACTCCCAAAGCTCCATAAGTTGTTGTAGAAGTGACTTGCGTATCTTTATTGCCGTCTAACTCAGCTTTCATCTCTTCTAGAGCTCGCAATGATTTAGTTAGACCTTTTGCGAATGGTGTGCTATGTTTTGTAAAGAATTCATACAACGGCGAACCTTGTTTTAAACAATGCTCGATGATGACGCCCCGTTCCTTAGGACTCAATTTTTTGATGTGATCAATCACCTCTTGCTTTTTCACAGGGTGTGGGGGCTCGATACAGTGGGTAATAGCCGATACCCTCAACTGAATATAGGCATCAAATGTGAGCACAGATAGTTCTTCTTTAGTTTTTGCTGCTCGCATACGACTCAAATCTAAATCATAATATTTTTGAGGACTTCCCGGATCTTTGCTGAATGACTCTATGAGGGCTTTTGTTTTGGTATTTAGAGTGTAACCTTTTCGGTGTATACTTGAAACCAAATGCTCCCAATCCTCCTTTTGATAGGTTCCATGTTGTCTGCAACACATTAACTGCATACACCGAGTAATCGGATCTGTATCGTGAATTAAATTCCGTAGATTAGGTTTTCCTCCCATCGCCATCATTAGTATAAAAAATTTTGCTTTTGGAGCAACATTCTTTTTTATACTTTCATCGAACTCTCGAGTAATCAACGGACCTGATTGAGCTTGTGTTGGATCACCGGGGCTGAACACATTCATAAACCAATATAAGTCTAAATTATTTAATTTTTCTGAAGGACTATTTAGTAAATAGTGTCCCAGTGAAAAAGGATTCTGAGGTGTGCCTAACTGAGTAATATCAGCACCTTCTTGACATAGTTTTAAGATGTGATCAGCATCAACAGACTTCGGATCACTAGAGTGCAACATGTATTTTCGCAACTCATCTGTCTTTTCTTTACTCATAACCACTCCATTTTTGAGTACTATATTTTTATAGTATAGACAACAAAAATGAGTCACATGATTTATGCTTTGGGTTTTTTATCTGTCTTACCTGATTCATCCACTTTCTTTTCATCTTGATTGAAAAAGCTTTGTCTTCCTGACATCCCTTTAAGGAAAGAAAATAAAGCCAATTATCCCAAGGCCTCATCAGGCATTGTGACATTCAGTTCTAGAACTGAACTATCACCCATACGCTCAAGATTAACACTCACTTTATCGCGGCTGATAGGTACATATTTAGCGATGACAGCAATGATTTCTTCTTGTAATTTGGGTAGATAATCAGGTGCATTCCGTTGAATACGCTCGTGCGAGATAATGATTTGCAATCGCTCTTTGGCAACAGAGGCGGTGGAATTTCTTCTACGCAAATAATTGAAGATACTCATGCGGATACATCCTCCTTGTTTAAGCCAAATAAACGTCGAAAAATTCCTTTTCGTTCAGTATTCACAAAGCGCATAGGCCTTTCTTCACCCAGGAAGCGCGCTAACGCATCTTGATAAGCTATTCCTGCATCACTATCTACATCAAGGATCACTGGCAACCCTGTATTAGAGGCTCTTAAGACTGCTTTTGATTCTGGGATAATGCCAATCAATGGAATGGCGAGGATCTCTTTCACATCATGAACAGACAACATTTCTCCTTTTTCAACACGAAGTGCATCATATCGCGTTATTAAAAGATGTTCTTTGATAGGAGGACGGCCTTCAATCGCTCTTTTGGTTTTGCTAGCAAGAATACCTAAAATTCTATCGGAGTCTCTGACTGAAGACACTTCAGGATTGGTTACAACGATGGCTTCATCAGCAAAATACATGGCCAACATGGCACCGGATTCAATACCT
>DAHWEW010000109.1:0-6979 GCA_027326225.1 Legionellaceae bacterium | reverse complement strand
TTTGGACTGAGGTTTAATTTAATTGCGGGAATTTACAACTATGAACTGAATACGTAGGGTTTGGAAAGAACTCTATTCTAGATTAACGCCCTCGGTCTTCATAAAATCCAGCATATCCAAAGCACCCAATTCTGGTAGTAAGATCATTGCTCTGAAAATGACTGAGGAAAATATATTAAAATTTACTCCATAGCGCTTAAAGATCTGAAGCACTGTTCGATCTTGTTGCACTACAGCAGCTATAATGCCAAAACTTAAATCCCTCTCGGAAAAATCATGCCGAATACCTAAAGCGCGCGGCTCCTTCGTGCCTCTCTTTAACATACATTCTAAAACTGCATATAACCTGCATTCCGTAGCATGGTATATAAATGTACCCTGATCCACAGAGCGATCAATATCGGCACCCTGATGAACCAAAAATCTCATCGCTGTGCTTAAATTACTTGTCATGGAAACAAATTTAGTTCTACGATAGATTTGATTAATAGCGAAACACAACCCCAAAGGAGTTGTATTATGGAGCCGCATGTCCACAGAAACGCCCTCATCCAATAGCGATTGAATTTCTGAAACAGGCTCAGAAGCCAATATGGCTCGCATCATGCGCTTACTATTGTCATCAGTAGAAATTTCTTCCTGATTCATGGGTTTAATGTGAATACTTGGATGATTTAAACCCAACATTGACGGCACGAGAGCTTCAAAATTGGTTTGAGTATAATAGATATTATCAACAAACGAAGGCAGCCAGTTTAAACTTGGATCAGCCAAACAGTTTTGCCGATATTCTCCACCAATCATGCGCAATTCTAAGATCAGGTTCAAGGCTAACACTTGTAAAATCTCTGCTCCCACGCAGGATTCCTCATGAAATGCTACCCGACGCTCTAAGATTGATCCATCTTGACGATGGTAATGATATTTTTTAAAGTCATCACCCTCAATCTTGTTAGAAGATAGATTCGTCCTGTGATAGCTCATCTGACGGGTCGTACCTTCGAACTGCGTTATCTTTGATGTTAAGGGAAGACTTGCTCTAATCATATCCGTAAAGTTAAACCATGCAGATCCGATACTTAATCCTGCAAGGGGCCCCTCTGGTCGTCCTATACTTGGATTTAAAAATGACCTTAAAGGAATAGAGATTTCATACCCTGTCGTCTGTTTTAAAAATCCAGCAACAGCTCCATCCGGGCTTGCAACAGTAAAGAAAAGATAATCCAGACGACCTTCTGCATCAGTAATACAAGTGGATTGCTGGTAACGAGCTTCACGATTATGACGCTGACGAGACGATTTCAAAACATTCCCATCCCAGACGATGCCATTATAATTTCGAGTTACGTGTTTCAAAGTCCATGGGAATACAGTCAGCAAATGGTGGTATACTTGTTGCTCTATGGGAAGCAAAGGATCTGAACCTCTCAAGCTCATTTCATCCGTAGATAAACCAAGACCTGATCGTAATTCGAGTTTAAGTTTCTCTAAATTTCTCTTAGACACCGCAATAGGAGAGATATCGACTGTACTTTGAGTTTCACGGTCCGCTCGATGAAACCGATAAGTTCTTTGCATCTTTAAGACTGATTCAGTCCATTCGAGTTCCTTTGCATGCAGCGCATCATCTTTGTATTCTTGTGGCAAATCATAATGGTATCGTGCACATAAGACTCGAAAAGCCGCATCATGATCCGCTGGATTTGGGCGTTTGTCATTCTTAATATGAAAAGAGCTTCCATTCAAGCGTTTGACCTGTTGAAATTCATATATAGCTCGACTCTCTTCATTAATGCGTGCCGCAACTTGTATAATGAGCTGGTCTAAATCTTCTTGCAGTATGTCCTCAGTCATCAGTCGTTGTGCTGCTGGAATCTTTTGATGAATGGACAAATAACGGCATTGGAACTCCCCTCTATCCCGTATCACCTCCAATGTGTCAGCCGTATTGACTAGCTGCCTCAAGTGATCCAAGTTAATAGCAGGATCAGCCAAGATCCTTAATGCTTGGATCTCTTTGATGAAGAGCAGAGGCTGATCTTTATAAATAATTGTCCATGATAAAAGTTTGGCTAAAACATCTGGTATATCGTATTTCATCAGATGTGTATAAAGAATTTGTCCACTAACGTCATCCCAAAGATCAACCCCATCTTCTTCACGACCTGCATCATGAAATAACGCCGTGACGCCCACCAAGGTCAAAAGATCTTCTCGTGAGAAATTAAAATAATTGGCTACACTCGTGATGGTACGCTCATAGTTACTAACATGCTTTTGATAAAATCCATCAATCTTAGGAACAAGTTCCATACAACTAACCGCATGCAAAATGCCATGATACAAACGATGATGAGCTTTAATGGTCTTTTGATCTCGACTGCTTTTAAGAGGACGACCATAATACTGCTCATAGGCAATGCGGAAAGAGTCTTGCAGGAACGTCTTAGGTAACTTAATGAACATTTAATCTTTCAGTTATACAGTTGGGCTGTTAATATTACATTAATGACATAAAATTGTAAACTAAATTCATCCGAATAAGCTGGTTTGCCCCTCTGAGCTGATACTGATTTTTAGATTTTATAAAAAACTGTCAACAGACCCTAATGCATGGGCAGGACAGGGCAAGATCAAACCATAATGAATTAAATTAACACCAAAAATCTGTAAAAATTATCGTCATCCTGAACGTAGTGAAGGATCTCCTGGTATTTAAGAGCGATTCTACGTTCAGGATGACACCCATGTGATTTAAATTCAAGCAAAGCATGATTTTGCCCTGAATGTATGAATACAAGATTTAGGTCCATGTGAATGGTTACATTCTTGCTATGAATAGATTACAATTCATTCTTTATTTATTAAATTATATCCTATGGTATTTGTCGCTTGTGGACTCAATCATAAAACAGCGCCTATTGAAGTGCGTGAAAAAATAGCACTGCCGGTATCTATGCACGATACGCTGCTGAATCGTTTGGTGGAGTCACCTCAAGTCTTTGAAGCCGCTATTTTATCGACTTGTAACCGAACTGAAATCTATTGCGAAACAAATGATCCGAGCACGATCATCCCTTGGATTGCTCGAGAACATGAGCTTTCTCCTGAAGAACTTTCTCCCTATTTTTATCTCCACCCTGATCACCATGGTGTGCGCCATACGCTTAGGGTCGCAAGCGGTTTAGATTCGATGATGCTCGGTGAGCCTCAGATTCTTGGTCAAATGAAACAAGCCTACCTTGAAGCTTGCCGACTAGGTACTGTCAAAAATAATTTACGTAATATTTTTCAATATGTATTTAATGCCACCAAACGGATCAGAAACCACAGTGGCATTGGTAACAATCCCGTTTCAATAGCCTATGCCGCAGTCCAATTGATTGGCAAGCTATATTCTGACTATCGCTCTTTAAATGTGTTTATCATCGGAAGGGGAGAAACTGCTGCTTTAGTCATGAAATACTTAGAAAAGGAAGGCGTTCACCGATTTATGATAGCGGGACGTACACATGACCATACGAAGAACCTCGCTGATAAATATGCTGCCACAACACTAACCATCAGTGATATTCCTCAATACCTACACCTTGCAGATATTGTTATCACAGCCACTTCTTGCCCTCTCCCTTTTATCAACAAAAATATGGTATCGCATGCCTTAGTCATGAGAAAAAATACCCCTATGTTTCTGCTTGATCTCTCTGTTCCAAGAGATATTGAGGCGGATGTCAGTGAGCTTGAAGCGGTTCATCTTTATAACATTGATGACCTACAAACAGTGATTCAAAAAGGCATAGATGAGCGCCGCACTGCCGCGTTAAAAGCTGAACAATTAATTGAAAGCGCGCTGGATCAATACATTCGTAGGCATCGTTTGCACAAAGCAAAAAGCATCATCTGTGACTATCGAAAGCAAATGCAATCCATGGCTCAACTTGAATTGCAGCGTGCCATGCAGAAGCTTTCAACGGGAACCGCGCAACATCTTGTTCTTGAGGAATTTAGTACCCGTTTGGTTAATAAACTCATCCATGCGCCCACTCTCTGTTTACGTAAAGCGGCCTCTGAAAACCACGAAGAATTCCTTGATTTGGCACAATACCTATTAGATCAGTCAAACTATGAAAAAATCACTTGAATTAAAACTTGAACAAATGCTCGAGCGTTTCCAAGAAGTTGGACAACTGCTTTCTGAAGCATCTGTGATTGCTTCTCAAAATCAGTTTAAAGAGCTGTCAAAAGAATATGCTCAGCTTGAACCAGTAGCCACCTGTTATCACAAATATTTAGAAGCTGTGGCGAATATGGCCTCACTTGAAGAATTAGAAGTCAGTGAAGACAAAGAATTGGCAACAATGGCAAAAGAAGAAATAGAGCCCGCAAAACAATTGCTCAACGCACTGGATGAGGAATTGCAATGGCATTTGATTCCAAAGGATCCAGATGATGAGCGGAATATTTATTTAGAAATACGTGCAGGCACTGGTGGAGATGAGGCAGCCATTTTTGCAGGTGATTTATTCAGAATGTATAGCCGTTTTGCGGAAACACAAGGATGGCAAATCGAGCTGGTCAGTGCCCATCATGGCGAGCATGGCGGGTTTAAAGAAGTGATTGCGCGGATCATCGGACAAGCTGTGTATGCTCAATTAAAATTTGAATCAGGCACTCACCGGGTACAGCGCGTACCAGAAACTGAGTCGCAAGGACGTGTACACACGTCGGCTTGTACAGTTGCTATCATGCCTGAAGTTGAAGAAATTGATGATATCCAAATCAATAGTGATGAGCTTCGAATCGATACGTATCGTTCCTCTGGCGCAGGCGGCCAACACGTCAATAAAACTGACTCAGCCATTCGTATTACTCATCTACCCACAGGAGTGGTTGTTGAGTGCCAAGATGAACGTTCTCAACATAAAAATCGCGCCAAAGCAATGTCCTTATTAAAAAGCAGGTTATTAGATCGCGAACAAAGCAAACAGCGTCAACAACAAGCAGAAACACGTAAATCTCTGGTCGGTAGCGGCGATCGCTCTGAACGTATTCGAACCTATAACTTCCCACAAGGCCGTTTGACCGATCATCGCATCAATCTTACCCTCTACCAGTTGAGTGACGTCATGGAAGGACATTTGAACGCCATTATTGATGCACTAAAACGAGAACACCATGCCGAGCTCTTAGCTTTTTTAGGGCGCCATGATTGATATCAAACAAGCATTAAAAAAAGCTATAATGCTTTTGTCATCAACAAGTCCTAGTGCACAAATTGATGCAGAAATTTTATTATCTTACGTCCTAGGCACCTCACGTACTTATTTATATACCCATCCTGAGATGAAATTATCCAGCACTCAACAAAAAACGTATCAACAATGCATAGACAAACGATGTCAAGGCGTGCCCGTTGCTTATATCACTGGAAGTCGAGAATTTTGGTCACTCCCTCTACAGATCAGTGAGGATACATTGATTCCAAGACCCGAAACAGAGTTATTGGTTGAACTGGCGTTAACTTTGAGTGATTCTCCGTCCTCTTTAACTGTCCTTGATTTGGGTACTGGATGTGGGGCTATTGCGCTTGCATTGGCCTCTGAACGACCTAAATGGAGCATTATTGGCTGTGACCTCAATGAAGCTTCTGTTAAGATAGCCAAACATAATGCAGATCTTTTGCGATTATCTAATATACAATTTATACATTCAAATTGGTTTAGCGCGTTTCCTTTTCAACAGTTTGACATCATTGTCTCAAATCCACCTTATATTGCAGCAAACGATCCTCACCTGTTACAAGGTGATGTGCGCTTTGAGCCTTCACGCGCGTTAATCAGTGGAAAAGAAGGCTTAGATGACTTGAGCTTCTTAATCAAACATAGCTATGATCATTTACGACCAGGTGGACTATTGTTATTAGAACATGGTTTCAACCAAAAGGACTCCGTCACGTCAATGTTACATCAGGCTGGTTATGAAAGAATTCAATGTTGGCAAGATATTTTTCTACAAGACAGAGTCAGTGGCGGTTGGCGAAAATAAGGACACTATTAGTGATAAACAAACAACATTTTGATTGTTATATGTGCAAAATAATTTTTAATGGGCTATAGTTGATGAATAACGGGTTTTTTGGTATACCTAGCGGCTTTCCATAAAAATTGTAAGGCATCAGTCGAAGGCGAATAAAGAAGCAGGAGGCAGCCATGCCAAATCAAATAACCAGGTCAACCAAAGAGAGTAAACACAACGTGAAAAATGACGCAGTGAGTAGTATGGGGATTGCCCTTTATCAGGAAGTTGATGGCGAAGAGTATATGAATGAGAAACAACTCAAGCATATTGAGAAAATTCTTTTGCTCTGGCGTCAATCATTAATGGAAGAAGTGGATAGAACAGTGACCCATATGAAAGATGAGGCTGCCAATTTTCCAGATCCTTCAGACAGAGCCAGCCAAGAAGAAGAATTTAGCATCGAACTTCGAACACGCGATCGAGAACGAAAATTGATTAAAAAAATTGAAGATGCTTTGGAGCGTTTGCGTGATCAAGATTTTGGTTATTGTGAAGCTTGTGGAGTTGAAATAGGATTGCGTCGTCTTGAAGCTCGCCCTACTGCAACCCTATGTATTGATTGTAAAACGTTGTCTGAGATAAAAGAAAGACAAAATCAAGGTAGTTAATGTGTTTCAATTACAAATAGAGGGATGTCCACGTGATGAAGTGGACGCGCTCTCTGATTTATTAGAAGAAACAAGCTCAGTATCTATCACGCTGACTGATAAGCATGATGATGCGATATTAGAACCTGAGCTTGGTACAACCCCTCTATGGCCAAATGTAGTGGTCCACGCGATATATGAAGATGAGGAACAAGCACTTCTTGCCAAACTGATTGTAAATACAACCTATCCTCATTTCAATTACGCTATCCAAACACTCCCAGAACAAGATTGGCAACGAACTGCTGTGAGTG
>DAHWEW010000108.1:0-6988 GCA_027326225.1 Legionellaceae bacterium | reverse complement strand
CAGTGGATGAACCCCAAAAATAGGGTTGCCAAATCTCATAGATCGTTTGTAAGACCCCATTTTGAGTTAACATGATCCAAAGATCGCTTAATGATCCCCCTAACTGGGTGTTGGCATACCATAACAACATCACAAAAGGAGGACATAAGAAAATGAGAAACAAAGGACCAACCTGATTTCGAATATGTAACAACATAACCATTCCTTGTTTTAACATAATTGCGAAGCGTAACATTAATGACTTTATTTCTGAATATGAAGCATCAATTAATTAGGAAAGATATACTTCATTTTTTAAGCTGCTAGACCAGTAGGAGCCATCTGTCTTGGCGTGTTACTGGCCGCCCGAAGTCAAAAAGCGAAAGAAGGCACTTATTGAATGCTTTGTCTCATGCCCATCGCCAAAGGCAGCTCATCGGCCAACGCGGTTCCAATATTTTTTGACACACGCTCAAGGACACTTTGTTCATAAGTATAATCAACAATGTTGTCAATTTTAATGATCTCACGTGCCAATTGGCCAGAACTTGCAAAGCCATCGATCAAACCTTGTTCTTTTGCTTGGGTTCCCGTCCAAATTAATCCAGAAAAAGTATCGTCATTGATATGTAAGCGATCCCCTCGCCCTTCTTTGACTTTATCAATAAATTGTTGATGTACTAAGTCCAACATGACTTGCAATTTCTTTTCTTGTGCATCATCCACTGGTGAAAATGGGTCTAGGAAGCCTTTGTTATGACCAGCAATCATAAGCCTTCGTGATACGCCAATTTTATTCATCGCATCGACAAAACCAAATCCATTATAAAGTACGCCAATTGAACCCACCATGCTGTTGGGATCTGCATAAATATGTTCTGCTCCAGCGGCTATATAATAGGCAGCTGAAGCACAAATATCGACACAAACAGCATATATTTTAATTTTGGGGTATTTGCTACGATAATATTGAAGGGTATTGTACATATAATCTGCTTGGACCGGGCTCCCTCCAGGGCTATCAATCCGCACAATGATGGCTTTCATTTCTGTATTGTCATACGCTTTATCGAGTCCTTTGATGAAGTTATCAGCACTTGCTGGATGATTATCAAAGATCTCTCCTTTCAACTCGATTAAACCAACATGAGGTTTCGTCCGACTAGTCAACTCTTCAGTGCGATAAGCCAGAAACTGATAAATGATCCATAGAAAGAGAATGCCTACAATAAAACGTTTCACCCAACGCCAATATTTTTTGCGTCTTTTTTCTCGCATATATTCTATAACAATCTGATTCAAAAGCGTTTGCGAATCAGAACCATTGTCTGGGGATTGAAGAGTTGTCATAAGCGCTACTTGATTTTTCTGAAAGGAACCCCCATTTTACGACATGAACAAGATAAATCAAAATAAGGGTTCACTATGCGAATGGATAAACTTACCTCTAAATTCCAAATGGCTTTGTCAGATGCCCAATCTCTAGCTTTAGGGCGTGACAACGGATTTATTGAGCCAGAACACCTGATGAAAGCCTTGCTCGATCAACAAGGAGGCAGTTGTAGACCTCTATTAACGAAAGCAGGGGTTCATATTTCTCAGCTTAGAACCCTCATTGATCAAGCCTTGGATAGACTCCCCAAAGTCTCAGGAACAGGGGGGGATATTCATGTGTCTAATAGCCTCAATCGATTATTAAATGTCACTGATAAAATATCTCAACAACGCAAAGATAATTTTATTTCTAGTGAATTATTCATGCTGGCTGCGATTAAAGAAGACACTAGTCTTGCAAAATTATTAAAGCAAGCGGGAGGCGATCCTGTTGCTATTGAAAAAGCCATCGATGATTTAAGAGGTGGCGAAACCGTCAATGATGCAAATGCCGAAGAACAAAGACAAGCTTTAGAAAAATATACCCTCGATTTAACCGAACGTGCTGAACAAGGCAAACTTGATCCTGTGATTGGTCGAGATGATGAAATTCGTCGAACCATTCAAGTGTTACAACGACGCACCAAAAATAATCCTGTTCTTATTGGTGAACCTGGGGTTGGGAAAACCGCTATCGTTGAAGGTTTGGCACAACGCATTGTCAATGGCGAAGTGCCTGAAGGGCTGAAAGACAAACGACTTCTTTCTTTGGATATGGGGGCCTTGATTGCAGGGGCTAAGTTTCGTGGAGAATTTGAAGAGCGCTTAAAAGCGGTGTTAAATGATTTAGCGAAACAAGAAGGCCAAATTATTCTCTTCATTGATGAAATACATACCATGGTAGGAGCGGGAAAAGCCGAAGGTGCTATGGATGCTGGTAATATGTTAAAACCAGCCCTTGCACGAGGCGAACTTCATTGTATCGGTGCCACAACCCTTGATGAATATCGACAATATATTGAAAAAGATGCGGCCCTAGAACGTCGATTTCAAAAAATATTGGTTGATGAACCGAGCTGTGAAGATACCATTGCCATTCTACGTGGATTAAAAGAAAAATATGAAGTCCATCATGGCGTTGAAATCACCGATCCTGCCATCGTTGCAGCAGCCACCCTGTCACAACGATATATCACCGACAGGCAATTACCTGACAAAGCCATTGATTTGATAGATGAAGCAGGCAGTCAAATTCGCATGGAAATTGATTCAAAACCTGAGAGCTTGGATAAGTTAGACCGCCGTCTGATTCAGTTAAAGATTGAACGAGAAGCCTTAAAAAAAGAACATGATGAAGCTTCTAAAAAAAGACTTAAAGATTTAGAACATAGCATTCAAGATCTTGAAAAAAATTACAGTGATTTAGAAGAGATTTGGAAAACTGAAAAAGCAGTATTACAAGGCGCCACCCATATCAAAGAAGCCTTAGAAAAGGCCAAAACAGAACTTGAAACAGCGAGAAGAGCAGGTGACTTGACTCATATGTCTGAATTGCAATACGGTCGAATTCCTGAGCTTGAAAAACAATTGGCTCAAGTGACTGCATCTGAGTCTTCTGAAACCAAACTGGTGCGTAATAAAGTCACCGAAGAAGAAATTGCCGAAGTCGTTTCAAAATGGACTGGGATCCCTGTCGCTAAAATGCTTGAGGGAGAAAAAGAAAAGTTATTACATATGGAAGAAGCGCTTCATCAGCGCTTGATTGGTCAAAATGAAGCAGTTGACGCCGTATCAAACGCCATTCGGCGCTCACGCGCGGGGCTTTCTGATCCCAACCGCCCGATTGGCTCCTTTCTATTTTTAGGACCCACAGGCGTTGGTAAAACAGAGCTTTGTAAAGCATTGGCAAGCTTTCTTTTTGATACCGTTGAAGCCATGGTGCGCATTGATATGTCTGAGTTTATGGAAAAACACTCTGTTGCGCGATTGATTGGTGCGCCTCCTGGCTATGTTGGCTATGAAGAAGGCGGATATTTGACTGAAGCGGTCAGACGCCGGCCTTATTCGGTGATTCTGCTCGATGAAATCGAAAAAGCACATCCTGATGTGTTTAATATTTTGCTGCAAGTGTTGGATGATGGCAGACTTACAGATGGCCAAGGGCGAACCGTTGATTTTCGCAACACAGTGATTGTCATGACCTCAAATCTGGGTTCACATCTCATTCAAGAGATGGGCAGTAAATTAAACTATGCTCAAATCAAATCCGCAGTCATGGATTTGGTCGCCCAGCATTTTCGTCCTGAATTCATCAATCGGATTGATGAGAGCGTGGTGTTTCATGCTTTAAGCAAAGAACAAATTGCAAACATTGCGGCTATCCAAATTGCAATTTTGCAACAACGCTTACATCAACAAAATATCACCCTTGAAATCACGCCCGAAGCACTGAGCTATCTTGCTGAAACGGGCTTTGATCCTGTCTATGGCGCAAGACCTCTCAAACGAGTCGTCCAACAAAAATTAGAAAATCCACTGGCACAAGCGCTACTTACGGGTGAGTTTCAATCAGGTGATCTCATCACTGTTCAAAGGGTGGATAGTCAGTTGCAGTTTAAGAAAAAGTAGGAGCCATACTGAAACAGCGTTTCACTGATTTTGTTTTGCTCCGCTAGAACCGTCATCCCGAGCTTGCGGGGGATGACGCGTAGTACTAGTGTTTATTAATTACTACTCTATAGCACCCCACGTGAATAAATCGTGGGGTCGTCACTTGGGAGCTATAGAGTAATTGATAAAATGAATGATCAACACGCCTTAAGGTTCATAAGTGCCTGATATTTCTACTTACATTTTCCAATTCTTTGATTTCGTCATGGTGAGCCTGCAATTTTTTCTTAAATTCGTGTATTTTTGAAGCCAACCTTCCGGAGTTTTCTTTCTTGTCATATGTTTTAGAAATGTCATTATTAGACTTTTGATGTTCAGATATTATTTTATCAATTCGGCAATGCTGCTTCTTCCATGCAAATATATCTTTCATTTCTTTGCTATCGGAGGAAATTTTAAAACTATCTGCTTGATTTTTTAACTGTGAAGCTATATCAGTCCTTTCTTTTGTGATAGATGAGAAGGAAACTTTATCAAGCGCCTTATAAAACTGTGTAAGCCCAGATTGATGATAAGCATCTAGTTGTTTCTTAAAATCCTCTATTGTTTTATTGATTTGCTCATGGATTTTCTTTGTTTGTGCTTCAATGTCTTCTTTGAATGCAAAAAGTGGATGCTTACGTGTTTGTAAGGAAGACTCTATTTCTTTTATTGAGTCTCTTAATCCTTGAGTTTCTTTGGGATGCAAATCTAATGCTTTAAGATAACGCGTTATTTTCTCTGCAGAACTACCGTTTTGTTGAAGCGTTGCTATCAATCCATTGAGAACATGCTGGGTCTTCTCATCAGAGCTTTTAGCCAGAGACTCTCTCGTTTTCTGAAGAAGGGCATCAACTTCAACGCTAAAATCTTCTGTGGACTGAGGAGTGGTCTTGATAGAAGTGTCAGCTGGTTGGGAGTGAGCACTTGCTTCTTGTGCTAGCTCTTCAGATCTTTTCTTTCTTGCTTCATCGCTATTATCAAAATCATATGCCTCTTTATTTTTTTTAACGCCTAATGGATGGTCTGCAAATGCCTCTTGTGACATGCCAAAAGCCTGTGAAAAGACTTCAGGAAGAGTGTTAACAGCGGCGATGGATACCTTATCACCACCATGCCCATCACACACAACTCCAAAATGTGGCACTGCCATGACAGGTGTAGCTCCTTCTTCGGGCGCTATTGTTTGGAGCGTACTGATATAAACCGAAATATTATCTTCTGAGTCTGGTTTTGCACTCTCTACGATGTCTTTGGCCATACTGGCTTCAGTGACACAGCCATTCCTGTGAGCCATTCGAACAGCATTGTCTAACCAGGCTTCTTGTGAGGCTTTACTTTGATCACGGCCCGCAGCGTCAGTCAGACCATCGCAACATCCAACCAGTTTGACTTGAATTTCTGAAGCTTTTTTGCCATATTTCTGTGCAAGCGCCTCGATACTAGTGATATCGATGGTGGCATTCGCATTGACTCCACTCTCCTGGTATTCAACATCTCCCAATGCCCTAGAAACAGCCAAGCCCCCCTGAACTCTTCCCATGGAAACCTTCCCACCTGCAGCCACTATACGTTCTTGTTCTTTCTTTGAATCTGGCTTATGAACTTCTGAATTGAGCCGGGTGACCCCCAATTGATTACCCTCTTTATCATAAACAATCGCAAATGAAGCTGAATCTCCGACAGTTGCTGTTATTAAATGACCTTTTCCATCAAAAAGTGTCATGCTAAGCGTAGATCCAGGTGAAGATCTGACCCTTTTCGTTTTAATCTCTTTGGAAATATTTTCATTTAACACTCTTAAAGCAAACCAGACCCTCTGGGCTATGTCTTCTTCTGTGTATTCTTTGATCAAATCGCCAGGCAATGGCTGTACAGTGAGTGCATCTTCTTGTGATCCTCTTTTATGGCTGTCTTCATAATAGCCCACGTGTCCCTCTTGACCTTCAGCTCGTGAAGTGTTGTATATTGGGGTTGAAGTGACTGATGTAACTGATAAAGGCGCCAGAACTGGAGGCATGTCATCACCTAAACATAGTTTTGTCTCTTTAATTAATTATAGACAATGTCTTGTACTATTGATTTATTAAAAATAGACCCGCAAACGTAGCCCGGGTGGAAGTCAGTAGGACTGAAACCCGGGTTTCACTTTGTTCCACCCAGGTTACATTTACTAATGATATCGATGGTGACATTCGCATTGACTCCCTTGATTTTGTAATCAAAATCACCCAATGCCCTAGAGTCGTCAAGAAGTGGGTCAACCAGAAACATCCAGCCCGTTTTAGAGTTAAAATATTCCCATATAATCTCGTTTCCCTATTTCGACGCCTTTACTTCTCAAGATGCCATACGCTGTTGACACATGGAAAAAAAACTGTGGAATACCATAGTGTAAAAGATAAGATTCACCGTTGAATTTCTTCTCCTTGGGTGTCCCTGGACGTGTGATGATTTCTTTCGTTTCACTACCGTTCATTTGCTCTGATGGAATGCTTGAAATAAACTGAAGTGTTTTTTCAATACGAGCTTTTAACTGAGGAAAGGTCGTTTCATTATCTTCATAAGCAGGAACGTCTACGCCAGCTAAACGAGCCGTGACACCCTTCGCAAAATCAGTAGCAATTTGAATTTGACGAATAAAGGGATACATATCTGGGTATAGACTAGCTTGCAGCAAACTGTCAGGCGAAAGCGCATTTTTTTCAATGTGAGCTTCGGCTTTATCTAAAATCACACGTAGTGCCGCCAATAATTGTTTGAATATGGGAACTGATGCATCATACATTGAAATAGCTTGGTTCATTTTTATTCCTTTCAGGTCTTCAATATTCATTAAATGGTGGTACTTTTGCTGAATTAATTAATACTATATTTCAAGGTAAACCAGCAACTGATTTAGATTCAGTTTGGGTTTTAGTTTTATTATTAGTAACTTGGATAATTTTATCTGTATTTGGTTTTGTAATTCAATATTTTGTTACTG
>DAHWEW010000107.1:0-7010 GCA_027326225.1 Legionellaceae bacterium | reverse complement strand
GAAACCTGTTCCTGAAAGCCTGCTTTTATTTTATCGAATTCGTCTCGAACCGATTGCTTGTCAATACTTGCCATTGTGCATAATCGTCATGAATCTGTGACGTCATCATAACATGGGTTTTTCCGACCTCTTGTGAGCCGCTATACGGTCCAAACTGGCCATCTTGCTGATGAAAGAACGTAATTCACATTTGGAGATCTCTGATGATCTCTGAAGTGTGTTTTGTAAGGTTATTTTGTTCAGGACGCCCTAATGGCAAATTGACCCTGAAAAATCGTGTCAAGCTTTTTGGTGTTTTTTTTAAAAATATTTTTGCTGAAAGTATGCTGAATTACTGAACTCGTGCTAAATCAGGGAGATCCCTCGCTTCGCTCGGGATGACGGGCGAGCAGTTACGTTTTAAGTTAAGTTAATAACTACTCAAACGAGAAAAAATAACATAAATAAAGAAGATACTGCTAATATTACCACTGACGACACCAACATAAACCAACCAAATTTCTTTGTCTGTTGTGATAGATCACGAGCTTCTGTCAGTGAATCAGATATCATCCTTTCCATAGATTGAACCGATATGTTAGTAGATTCCAGCAATAATCTGGCCATTGCCTCTTTACTACCCGCTAGTGCAGCATTAATAATTTTTTCAGCTTTTTCCTTAGCATCGTCTCTCCATTGAGAGGAAATGTTCTCCATTTCCTCTCTGAACTGTGTCAACATAGCTGCTTGGGCTTGTCGGGCTTCTTCAATCAATCTATCATTCATAGTCTGCAGGATGAGAATCGGATCATCTTTGCTCAAAACCACACCATGTTTGACGGCGATCTCCTGAATAGCTGCATCAAATTTATCTGTCATTAGATCACCCTGGCATTATCTAATTGACTAAACAGCTGATCACGAACAATTTTTAATCGCTGGCGAGTCATAATGCTTTTCTCTGGCATACCAAGGGCTTCATCAAAGGTCAGCTTTTGTTGCAACATCTCGGTAAGATCCCAGCCGTAGGTTTCCTTTTTTAGATCGGGAATTTGAATTAAGGCTGATATTTTGTCTTTGTTATCTCGGTAGGCTTTCAGTTGTTCAAATGCTCTGCCTTCATGCTCTATGGCTCCCCAATAGGGGTTGAGCCAGACGACAAACTGTGCTTCATTTGCAAACTGGTCAATCAGCTGCGCAAAGCCATTAATGGTATCGAATAAGGCCTGGCCTCCGGTGATGACAGTGTGAATCACCATTTCATGACCTAATTCCTTTAACAATGCGGGAACTTGGTTGCTGATGAGGTAATGAGATAGCGGTACAAAGGAACTGGCACCGTTATCAATGACTACATCATTCGTTGTTGAAGCAATTTTTTCGATAAGGGCATCAAACAGACGGGGGTTGATTTCATCGCCACTCATGACTTGAATATGGTCGACGTTTAAAGCTTTAAAGCCATGAAAGGTTGAATTGATGGGATCGGTGTCAATGCACAAAGGGGCTTGGCCTTTATGGTGTTTGTATTGTGCAGTTGTCGCTGAAATAAATGATTTGCCGACACCGCCTTTGCCTTGCAGTGTGATATGAATTTTTGCCATTACAAGAGTTCCTCCAAGTTGGGTTTTGGATTAAAAGTAAAGCCGCGAATTTCATTTTTTGCTTTACTTTTAGCCTTTTCATCTTCCTTGGTGTTTTCCTGCATAGATGGCTTTTTTTCTGCAGCAATCAAACGTGCTACATAGCCACAAAATGTTTTATATGAAAATGATATTTTGCCTTCCTCAACTAAGGTTTCCCAGACAAGCTTTATGGACCAGCCGTCCGTTAGCGCTGAAGCTATATCTTTTTTTAGCGCAAGAAAAGCGGCTTTATTTACAGATTTGTCAGAGGCTTTCCTTTCTATCTGCTTTGCTGCGATTCGTTCGCTGAGGGAGTTTCCCATGTCATACCGTCAATTTATTATTGTTCTCTCTGATGGTATGAAATATTGCGCTGCTCTGCAATAGATTATGTTACTTTCTTTCCTTTTGGCGTAATTAAACATCTTCTTAAATAGACATATATGTAATTTATAGTAATAAATGGTAATTATCAGTAATTATTATGTGTTTTTACAAAATAACCTTGAAATTACGTAAAATTACCTGCTAGTATGAAGCCAAATGAACCTAAAAGACTGGGCAAGATAGGTGAAGTTAGCTAACCAGCAAGCTGGCTACCAAACTTCACAGGCCTTATTCGCACCTTCGGTGCTCAACGGAAATCCAGTGATTTAAGGTCATAAACTGATACCTAAAGGATTGCATAACCACTTTATTTAAGAGGTCAGCATCCTTATGGACGATAAAACTAAATTCCCCACTAGAAAAAACGGTCGCCATCTTCGTGTTCCTGTTCTTCCCAATGAAGAGTCGCAAATTAAAGCTAATGCGACCAATGCAGGTTTATCTATCGCGGAATATCTAAGACGAATAAGTCTTGGGTATCAGCTGCAAAGTGCAATTGATAAAGACCATGTAATCCAGCTTGCCAAAATCAATGCAGATGTCGGCAGACTTGGTGGACTGTTAAAACTTTGGTTGACCCAAGATAAGCGCGTCGCGCATTTTGACCATGCCACGATAATGACCCTGTTAAATAAAATTCGGATCTTGCAGGAGACAATGTTGCAGGTGGTGAAAAAGCTATGATTATTCGCCATATCCCTATGAAAACTGCACGACTTAGCAGCTTTTCAGGCCTCGTCCAATACATCACCAATCCCCAGGATAAACAGGAACGGGTGGGAAAGATTAGCCTATCCAATTGCAACAGTATCGATCCCACCTGGGCGGTTCAGGAAGTCTTGGCAACTCAAGCCAAAAATCAACGGGCTACAGCGGATAAAACTTATCATTTATTGATCTCTTTTGCCCCGGGAGAAATCCTGTCTGATAAACTGTTGAACATTATCGAAGACCGGGTTGTATCCACTATTGGGCTTAAAGATCACCAGAGAATCAGCACCGTCCATCATGATACGGATAATCTTCATATCCATGTCGCCATCAATAAAATCCACCCCAAAACCCTCAACATGATTGAGCCATACAGGGCTTATAAAACTTTTGCGGAGGTGGCAACCCAATTGGAAATTGAGTATGGACTGGAAATAACCAATCATCAATCACGAAAGAGGCGGTCTGAAAATTTAGCCGATGATATGGAGCAGCATTCTGGTATTGAAAGCTTGATTAACTGGATGAAACGCCATTGTAAGAATCAACTAGAGGCGGCCAGCAGCTGGAATGAGCTTCACCAAACACTGGCAGCGCATGGGTTGGCAATTAAGCTCAGAGCCAATGGATTTGTTTTCTGTGACAAGAAGGGGCTAATGGTTAAAGCCAGTTCCGTTTCCCGCAATTTTTCCAAAAAAAACCTACTGTCCAAACTGGAGGAATTTACACCCGCCTCATTTCAGAGTGAGGCCGGTTCAAAAAATACTTATCGCTATGAACCACTTAGTAAGGCCATGTCCAATTCCGAGATGTATGCCCGTTATCATGATGAAAGACTTAAGAACAAAATCATCCTTGCAGACAAGCTCAAAACACTGCGACAAGCCAAGGCAGGTGCCATTGAAAAAGCCAAAAAGCGAGCCAAGATAAAAAGAAAGGCCTTGAAATTGATGAAAATGCCGATCATTCAGAAAAAACTTTTGTATGGCCAAATCAGCAAGACCCTCTTGGATGAGATTGAGAGAATTCGCAACAACTATTCAGCCCAACGCCAAAACCAGATTAACGGGCATCAGAATCGGACCTGGGCTGATTGGTTGAGGTATAAGGCAGAGATAGGGGATCAGGATGCTTTAACCGCACTGCGTTTTCAAAATCGAAAGAACAAAGGCAAATACTCTCTGTCCGGGGGCAGAGCAGATACATCCCCAACCGATCTCAATATCCTTGACGCTATCACCAAAGAAGGCACAGAGATATACAAAATCGATAAGGCCGTCATCAGAAATAATGGTCATGAGATCAAAATTTCTAAAGGCGGTTCGATTGACACATTAATAAAAGCCCTGGAAATGGCGCAGCGGCAATATGGCAACTGTATTCGGGTAAATGGCTCGCCGCTATTTAAAAAAATCATCCTGCAAATCGTGATTCAACATAACATCCCAATCACCTTCGCTGATCCAGATATTGAAGCCCAACGAACTAAAATGAAACAGGAGACCAACAATGAACATTCAAAACGAAACCGATATGGTAATGGAAGAAGAACTTCTGGAAACGATGAAGTTACTAGAACAGGAGGCAGAAGACAGTGGGGAAAAACAAGAACAAAGCCCAACCCTTACCGCACTAGCTGTGGCACGCCGGCCGAAAATCAAAACGGCCTGCGAGACCTGTCCCAACTCGATGTGGTTCAGCTCGCCGCAAGAGGTGAAGTGCTATTGCAGAATAATGCACCTGATAAGCTGGAGCGCAAAAGAGTCAAACCTGATAACCATGTGCGACGGTAATTTTTTAGGCTAAATTGTTCCTCTGAAGGGGGTAGTTGCATCATTATCTTTTTATGCTTCATCCAGATATCTAGCAACCTTGGAACCACATGTTGCACACTCGCCTTCAAGCGTAATTGTCCTGCCACTTTCTATAGCAACAGGTGATATCATTCTGCATACCCCACTGCATTGACCACACCAGACATTATTTAAAATCAACTCTTTCTGTTTTACTTTTTCCCATAGCTGGAGCGCTTTTTTTGTGCCATGAACACCTGCATTTTCTGGAATCATGGTTCTTTGTTTTGCCAATTCCCAGTAGTGCATCAACTCATCAAATGATTTGCCCTGTAGATTTTCCAAACCCTGCTCTTTAGCAATGACCTTCATGGCATTTAACCGATGTTCAAATTTATTCAGGCTTTTTCGCAGGGTAAGCTCGGTATCAAAATTACAATAAGTGCATAAGGAAAATACTGCGTGCATTAAATCACCTATTTCATCCTGCAAGGCAGCTCTTTTGTCGTTTGCCTCCAGATGTTCTTCAATTTCCAGACATTCGTTGCGAATTTGCGCCATAATTTGGGCTTTGGTTTCCCATTGTAGGCCAAAAAGAACGGCTTCTTTTTCTAAATTATCAATGTCATCGAAAATGGTTTTCTTCATAGATTAACTATACTCCAAACAAAACATCAGCCAGCTCATCTTTTAGCGGGATGAGATCTGGCAACTTATTGTAAAAGCTCAAAGCCGCAGTATATCACTACCAATTGATTTTAAGCGATGTGAACAACATTACCTTGCTTTAAATAGCGTGGTTGATTATGTTTTTTAATGAACTTTTCTATTTTCGACTTAAACTGTCGCTTAACACCCTCCACGCCCAGGCGACTATGCTTGGCCATGTCATTAAAATCGCTAAATTTCCTGGGGTTTTCAGACTGTTCATTGGGTGCAAAGGTTGGCAAGATAATCATACCATTGACGGCCATGGCGGCCTCTGTGGCCTTTTCCTTGCCCGGGTTCATACCCTTGCTTAGCTCAAGGTGTTTGTCGTCATCGGCAGCAATCATCATCGGGATATGTGGATATTTTTCATGCAAGACTTTGGCGACTGACTTAAGATTGCCTGAGTCAAAAGCTGAAACAATGGCTGGTAGCTCTGTTGCTTCTTTTATTGTTGCTGCAGTGGCGTAGCCCTCGGTGATAACAATCACAGGGACATTGGCCAGTTTATCCAGGCCGCCCAGGACATGAAAACAGCCTTCTTTTCTTGAGTTTTTGGCAAATCGCTTGGTGCCATCTTCAGCGATGTACTGAACCGTCCATATGTTGCCCTCAATATCGGTGGCAGGTATGCAGGTTAAGCGTTTGGCTTCATCGGTGTAAACTCCAGAATGCACCTGGATTTCTTTGGCTGTCAGATAAGGAGTTGGTTCGGTTAACTCATTCATTAGGGATAGCTTTTCTCTGAGCTTGAGTGCTGTGCTTCTTTGAAGGTCTTCAATCTCAAGCTCGCGATTTCTTTGATTTTGCAAGGCTTGAGACTTAAGCGCTGTCTTTTTCTCATCGGTTAAGACATAGCCTTTGCTTTTCCATTTCAATTCTTCTCCTGTGCGGTTGTTTTTGATGTAGCCAGCCGGGATGCCATCTAAATGAGCCACGTAAAATCCAGCCTTTTCACCTTGCCTGTCTCCATTCATCTCTATTCTTTGCGGCTTGCCGTCCATGACTGGGTGTTTTCCTGATACCATTGCCCCCATGTTAATCAACGCTTCTTTGAATTCTTCTGGCGAGATGGCTTTGTCTTGGGCTAACGCCTGTGGGTTTGGTAGCCATGCTTTGATTTTATCTAAATGAACACCGGGGTTTGCGTACCAGCATTTCTGGGCTTTATCCCAAGCGATGGCTGCCGTGCCATTAGGCAGTTTGCCTATCTGGGCTTTGGCTGCTTCTTTTTCTTTGAAGGGAATACTTAGCCAGGTCTTTTCAGTGGTGAGTTGTTCATTTTCCATAATTGCTCTCTCAATGATGCTATCTTCCCTGGTTTCTATGGGCTGTGCCTGATGGATTTCCTGAACTTGATCAAGAGCACAGATGTGATTGAATATCTTTTCAGCGTCCGCAGAGGCTCTGAAAATTTCGAGGGGATCATCCTCCAAAACGCGAATCCATGATTTGATATAAGCAGTATGTTGCGATGGGTCATGACCAATGCAGAATTCAGCCCCTAATAACATGCTGGCAATTTCTGCTCTAAGCTCTTCCTTGGCATAAGCCTCACTGCCAAAGGGATGCCCAAGATCCCTATCAAGCCTTGAAGGATGGCCGCTCCAATGACCAAGTTCATGCAGTGCTGTGGCGTAATAATGGGCGGCGGATTTGAATTGCGCTTTGGGCGGCAGGTGAATACTATTGCTCGAAAGTCTGTAAAAGGCTCTGTCTGATTCGGAATGAAAGATGGCAGCACCTGATTGCAGCAAGAGTTTTTCTGCTTTTTCCACCATAGACCAGTCAGGCACTTTTGTTACAA
>DAHWEW010000106.1:0-7079 GCA_027326225.1 Legionellaceae bacterium | reverse complement strand
ATACTTAAATAACATCAAAGAATTAAATCAACATATCGAAGTAGCCACGGCCGATCTCCAACAAAGTTTAGAATTACTAGAAGAAAAAAACATCGAACTCTCACTGGATAAAAAGAAAACTGAAGAGAGAAGTCGACAAAAAGCATTGCTCATCGCCAATATGAGTCATGAAATCAGAACCCCCATGAATGGAGTCATCGGATTCACCAATGTGCTGCTCGAGAGCAAACTTGATCCGTTACAATTAGACTATGTCAAAACCATCAAATCATCAGCAGAAGATTTATTGGCCATCATCAATGATATCCTTGATTATTCAAAGATGGACGCAGGAAAATTGCACTTGGATTGTATCCCATTTGATATTCGGGCGTGTATTGATGATGTATTAACGCTCATCGCCCCCACCGCGCACAAGAAAGGGATTGATTTGATTCCTGCAACCGCTGTCGATGTCCCCAAAATGATGTTAGGTGATCCGCTAAGGCTGAAGCAGATCATCAGCAATTTAGTGAGCAATGCCGTAAAATTTACTGAATATGGCTATGTGCTGATCCGAACCAGTATTGAACATGAATCGGAAAGAGATTATACCCTGTTACTCTCCATTACAGACACAGGGATTGGAATTTCACCAGAGGATCAAACCACCTTATTTACGGCTTTCAATCAGGCAGATACCAGCATTACCAGACGCTATGGAGGATATGGACTCGGCCTTGTTATTTGTAAAAAACTCGTTGAACACATGCGCGGACGCATTTCACTATCCAGTGAACCTTATAAAGGCTCAACCTTTTCTGTGCAAATTAAGCTGGAAAAATTAGCTTCATATGAGTCAGAAAAAAATCACCTTCATCGCTTCTCCCATTTAAATGTGATTTGTTTTGATGACAACCCTCTTCATTTAGAAGCCATCTGTAATGGACTTGGATTTTGGGGAATCAATTGTGCGCGGGTGAGTACACAAAGCCAATTAGAGGAATTATTCAAAAAAACACCGGCCTATGATTTCGCATTCATCAGTATGAATAGAGGTCAGGAAGCACAAATGACTCGCCTTCTGAAGAAACATAGTGTTCCCACCATTTTCGTCTCAAAGTGGTTGATTCAAGATTATGAAGCCTTAGGCGCACAAGGATTTTTATTCAAACCGCCCAATATGCAAAAATTACATGACACCGTAGAGTCCCTATTGAATAAAGTCACATTAACCAAAACAAACAATCATACTGTAGACAAACTCCGCCAAGAGTTGCGCGTGTTAAACCCCGTTCTTCTTGTGGCAGAAGATAACCCTGTTAATCGTATGCTTTTACACTCTTTGTTTCATGAGAAAGCGAGCATTGAAACCGTCAATGATGGCAAACAAGCTGTAGCCATCTGCAATCATAAACACTTTAATGCCATTTTATTAGACTTAGAAATGCCTATTCTAAATGGCCTAGAAGCAGCAAGCCTCATCCATCAAGAGTCTATCTTAAACAAAAATACCCCTATTATTTTAATCAGTGCAAATAACTGTGATTTAAATTCCGATCTCTTCTCTAAGGCTGGGATCCATCTTTGTCTGCAAAAGCCTATTGATGAAGAAAGTTTGCTTCGTCATATCCTCACGATTGTCACTAAAGCAAAAACAAGCTCTATCGATTGGTCAACATGTGTACAAAAATTATCAGGGAATGAGGCTCTCGCTACTGAATTTCTGACCCGTTTTGTTCAAGAATTAAGAAAAAATCGTGAGGAATTTCTACAATTAATGCACCACCAGCAGCTAGAAGATATTGAGCATTTGGCACATAAGCTTCATGGTGCTTGTTGTTTCTGTGGCGTTCCAACCTTGCAATACCACGTGGCTAATGTGGAAAAAATAGCGAGGAACTCAGAGAGCTGTGAATCATTACAAACGGCATTTGCTGAACTTATCCAAAGCATTGACGAAGTACTTCTAGAATATGAAAATTCATATGTCTAACACTCGACTTTATGACTTTTTTGAAAACGGCAAAAATAAAACGACTTATTGAAAATAATCTCAAAAATTCATCGAATTACCGACGAAAGTCGGTATCCATGTGAACGGGATGTAGACCCCGTGGTTAAAGCCACGAGGATTAGTGAAAATTTCATAAAATCGAGTAAAATGAGTGTTGTTTGAAACAAGGAGAGAAGATGTCAGTAAAAAATGCAATTTATGCACAATCAGGAGGAGTCACCGCAGTCATCAATGCATCTGCTTGCGGCCTGATTGAAACCGCTCGAAAATATCCACAACAAATAGGCAAAGTATTTGCCGCCCACAATGGCATTCTTGGTGCATTACACGAAGAACTCATAGACACCTCTCTCGAAGATGACAGGAGCATTGCCAAACTACTTCATACCCCATCTGGTGCTTTTGGATCTTGTCGATACAAATTAAAAGATGCCGGCCCCGAATTTTCACGTTTATTGGACGTGTTTAAAGCGCATAATATAGGTTATTTTTTTTACAATGGTGGTGGGGACTCACAAGATACGGCAAATAAGGTTGCCAAAATGAGTACGGCCTTAGGATACCCCGTGACAGCCATTGGTATTCCAAAAACAGTAGATAACGATCTGCCTTTCACCGATACATGTCCTGGATTTGGTTCTGTTGCAAAATATACAGCCATTTCAACCCTGGAAGCCGGATTTGATGTTGCATCAATGGCTGCTTCTTCAACAAAGGTCTTTATCCTTGAAGTCATGGGTAGACACGCAGGATGGATTGCAGCAAGTAGTGGCTTAGCTGGTAAAGAAAAAAACGAACCTCCTCATCTTATTTTGTTTCCTGAAATACCATTCGAACAAGCTCGCTTTTTAGAACGAGTCGCTCAATGTGTTGAGAATTATGGTTATTGCGTGGTCGTTGTTTCAGAAGGGATCCGAAATGCACAGGGTCAATTTTTAAGTGAGGCCGGTATTCGCGATGCGTTTGGGCATGCACAACTCGGTGGTGTTGCACCTATTCTTGCTCAATTGATTAAACAAGAGTTGAATTTCAAATATCATTGGGCCGTGGCCGATTACCTACAACGTGCTGCACGCCACATCGCCTCACAAGTCGATGTTGAACAAGCTTATGCTTTAGGAAAAGCCGCAGTGGAACTGGCACTAAATGGCCACAATGCCATCATGCCTATCATTGTCCGTGAACAAGACTTCCCTTATCAATGGTCCATTAGCCACGTTCCCTTATCAGACGTTGCCAATCAAGAAAAAGCAATGCCCCGAGAATATATCAGCGAAGATGGTTTTGGGATCACTGCCGCTTGTCGCCGCTATCTTGAACCCTTAATCCAAGGAGAAGCATATCCGCCCTACTCTCACGGCTTACCAGATTATGTTCGCCTTAAAAATCAACTGATTACAAAAAAGTTAACATAAACCCCACATTGCACAGCATAAGGCGTGTTGACAATTACTCTCCCTGCCTACATGCCTTATGCTGCGAAATGTGGGATAAAAAAAGCCGCCATTTAGGCGGCTTAAGAAGTCAATCAAACCTACTTCATTATCGACAACTTGCAGGACGATATTGAGATGCTTCAGTTCCACCCGTGCAATCCCAAGTGATATCGCCATTTGCAGTTAATGTAGGAGTGATGATGATGGTCCCACCACCAGCTGCTGCGGTGTATGTGACTGTAATCACCCCATTTGCACCAATTGCAAGTGATGCGACATTTACTGTTGCAGCAGGACTGGTATACCCTGTAGCTGCTTGGGTTGCTGGCAGAGCGTTATTTGTTTGAGTTGTTTCAGCCACAGCAATTTCAGCGGCATCCGCCATTTGCAGTCCTTCTGTAACACGTGCCCTGATGGTGTAGTTTTGGTAAGCAGGAATTGCAATAGCAGCAAGAATACCAATGATAGCTACTACAATCATCAATTCAATCAGCGTAAAACCTCTCTGTTTCATAGTAGTCCCCTTAATGATGAACGAGTACATAATGTTTCATGCAAGTTTGGTGCCAACGAAATTAAGACGCATTTCCAACGGTACTACAAAAACCACGAACCTACAACCTGACAAAAATGGTCACTATGTGACAATTTCAAGAATGAATAGCATTAAGGCCTACAGCTTACCGGACGATATTGAGAAACTAATGTCCCTCCCGTACAGTCCCATTCGACATCTACATTAGGTGTCAATGTCGGCGTCAAGATGATGGTCCCATCCCCTGCCAGTGGCGTAAAGCTAATGGTAATCACACCATTCGGTCCAATCACAATTGAATTGACATTTTCAGTGGCAGCAGGGGTTATATAACCTGTATCTGCTTGTGTGGCTGGGAGCACCCCATTGTTTAAAGCGGTTTCAGAAACGGATAATTTTGCCAAGTTTGCCATGGCCAAACCTTCTACGACACGAGCCCTGGTGGTGTAATTCAAATATGCTGGGATTGCAATGGCTGCAAGAATCGCAACAATGATCACTACTATCATCAGTTCAATCAGCGTAAAGCCATGTCGCTTCATCTGACTCTCTTGTTCAACGTAGTCTATACTTAAAAACTAGCATAAAAGTTGCCAAAGTGCTTTCTTCTGTATGTTCTGGTCTTCGTACGGGACGAAAAACACTGTGTTCACGTGCCCGTGAGCGCACTGTTTTTCGTCCCGTACAAAGTGTGCTGGTATGACAAATCATCAAATACTGTGTATCATTCACATACCTTGACACACGCTCACCACTCATGTCACGCCAAGAACAAATCTATCAAGCCATCGCTCGTGCATTAAATCCCGAACATTTGCTGATTCAGGATGAAACACATCAACACAGTGTCCCCAAAGGATCTGAAACTCATTTTAAAGTGGTTGCGGTTTCTGATCGATTTGCAAACCTAAATCCTATTGCCCGTCATCGATTGATCAATACCTGCTTAGCAAGTGAGTTTGAGACTGGCTTACATGCATTAAGTTTACACCTATATACCCCTGACGAATGGTTAAAAAGATCGACTCCTGTTCCTGACTCACCTCTTTGTCAAAAAAGGAAAAAACGTGGCTGAATCCGATTCATTGTATTGGCAAAGTTCATGCATCCTCCCGATAAAAACGCGTGGCTTTCATTTGATCACGCATGAAATCAATCAAACGATTCTCACCATGCCTTCCATCAAAGTAGGTCTTCTTCATCTTTTTATACAGCACACCTCAGCATCTCTTGCCATTAGCGAAAACACCTGTAAAGACGTACCAATGGATTTAGAAACTCACTTCAATCTATTAGCGCCAGATGATAACTCTCTTTATCGTCATACCTTAGAAGGCTCTGATGATATGCCTGCACACATCAAAAATGTCACCTTAGGCGTAAGCCTCACCATCCCAATTCACATGAATCAATTACTCTTAGGCCAATGGCAAGGAATATATTTATGTGAACATCGCAATCATCCCCCTGCTCGAAAAATTGTACTCACAGCCCACGGTAGTTGTTAAACAGTCATCATGTCTTTTTGATCACGAATGATTTGCATATTATTTTCGCATATTATTTTCTCGTTGATTTATTATTGCCCGTGAGGTATAGTTTTTGATCATTTATTCTAGTTCATAGACGAATAGAGATAAATAGGGCGCGTGTCAGGTTTGTCAGTCATATAAATAAAGAGACAATGATGCAAAAATTAATTCATATTAAAGCAGAACAACCCTTTGCTGAATCTAGAACATCTGAGGATTTAACAACGGAATTTAATATTCTTTTCGTGATTCTTCAAAACCCAGGACTTCCTATCGCTGAAGAATGTCGGCTAGATAGCAGGGATTCTTTTGAGGGTTATGAGCAGGAAGTCATATTGGCACACAAGCTTTTCCCCCTTGGAGAAGAAGAGTCACCAAAGAATAAGGCTGCGGATTTTCTTTCTAAATTTCATTTTGATTCGCTTGATAAACTTCAGAGAAATTTTTTAAAACGACATGGCGCTCCTAAAGTTTGTTTGTTTCTAGGGATTACCCCCGCTCTATTGAGAACAGTAGATGATTATTGGGTGGATAAAATACGGCAGGAAAAAGCCGAGGATCCTCAAGATGGAGCGCTTGCTTTTACGGAGGTCTTTAAAGCTCTTCCGCCGGATAGCTCTGTGATTTTAATCCATATGCAATCCGTAGAAGAGCATTGTAAAGCTTTCGGAATAGAATATGAAATGCATGATTTTTTCAGCCCACCAGCAGTTGAACACGATGAATCTGTTATATTCATCCATAGTTGGCCAAGAGAGATAGAAGAGAATCAAATGAGGTCTCTCGAAGAACTCTCTAAAACAGCTGGGATGGAATACGAACAGTATGATGTACATGATGTACGCCGTCCAATAACTGAAACGCCTGGGTATTATGAGATGTTAAGCAGACTCTCTAGGTTAGAAAATAAGGGCACCTTTTCACATAGAACCGACCCATCTGTAACAGATAGAGCACCACACATTCGTCGTCGACGTAACGCTGTGTCAGACGGAGATTTTAGGAGATTATCAGCACCCGAAACAGCTCATCAAGCAGCAGATGGCTTTTTTAGACCGGTCCTTCAGAGGCAACATGGGGTTGATCTACGCAGAGCTGATGAGCAAGAAGTTGAAACATTTTTGCAAAAAGCAAAAAACACATAGATAATTTGACTCTGTAGCAGTGAATGTGTCGTTGCTATTGCTTCGTTTTTTTTCTCTGCTATTGATTTATTCTACGCTATTGACTTTGTGGTAGCGTTAGGGGGATGCTGCTATTGCTAGCCATTTTGATCAATTTAGGTTGACAATTTCTATTGCATTGGGCATCATTAATAACTTTTGTTGTATTTGTACCCGTGGAGATTGTAAGTGGCAAATATTAAGTCAGCTATAAAACGCGCTCGTCAAAATATTAAATTGCGTCAACATAATGCAAGTGCGCGTTCTATGTATCGTACATACATTAAAAATGTATTAAAGGCTGTTGAAGCAGGTGATCTTGAAGCTGCACGTGCAGCTTATGCAAAGGCACAACCTATCATTGATAAAGCAGCTGATAAAGGTTTATTGCATAAAAATAAAGCTGCCAGAATTAAA
>DAHWEW010000105.1:0-7081 GCA_027326225.1 Legionellaceae bacterium | reverse complement strand
CTATCGGTGGATTCCTCTATCAAGAGATTCATCACCTCATCGACACTTTCGGCTCCCTTGATATGTTGAGCCAACGACTCCATCCAATCGCCTGCTTGACTCAACGCATCTTTGATTTGCACAACCGTAAGCTCTTTCTGACAATAATGGACTAATTTTTTAACCAAATATTCTACCGTTTGCTTCTCCAAAGCTTCTTTATATTGCCAAGTAGGTAACGTAAGTTGTCGTTCATAATTATGAAAGATTGCGCCATGTTTGTTTTTACCTGTACAGACAAAAACAGAAATGACTTCTCTATGACCATGCTCACTTCTCTCAGTGGTCCTAGATTGTAAAAAGCGTTTCAGGCCAGCTAAAAAGCCACCACTTTGTGACACAAGAAATATGATATCTCCTGGTTCAAAGGCACAATCTTGCATCAGTAACATGATGGCGAAAACTCTGTTTACCAATGATGGCCATGATGGTGATGATGATGGTGATGATGATAACCAGGATCAGAGGCTGCAGCAGCTATACAAGATGATTCTGAAGTCAGAAGACAACTCAGTAAAGCAGCAGCATCATCAGCAGCACCAGGTTGTCCCATGGCTTTGATCAATTGATCAATACTTTCAGGCGCATAACCCACAGCACTTAACCTTGTTGAAACTTCCACAGGCTTTGAGAATGAAGCAAGGATCATTTCTGCTGCATGCGCTTTAATCCGTGGAAGATATGCTGCTTTTTTTTCCTGCACGGCCTTGGTTGAGGGTTGACTGCTGTTAAGTAAGGTGTATCTTTTGACAACAGCATCAACATAGGAAGCGGCTTTTTCTGTATCTATGATTGATCCTTGACTGGATTGAGTTAACAAAGCATCATACTGCTGACATAATTTGTCACCTAAAGCCGCTTTCATGAAATCAGTTAATTTTTTTAATGTGCTTGGCATCTGCTCCTTTAATTTGCTTTAATGTATATTATATGTACAGACATGTCCTTTTTCAACCGGATTGCTGGGGTAAAACGAGATTATGCGTGTTTGAGCATATTGATTTGCTCTTGCAACGACCTATATCCACACTCGACATTGACATAATCTCGGTTTGACAAATACACCGATAAGGAACCATCGTCTCTCACCTGATGAGATTGCCAAATACTATTAAAATTCAATTGCTTTAATCGAAGATAGTCGCTCTTCTTCGTCACTAAAAAGAAATTGCGATACTGTTTTTTTTTATTAAAATGCAAAGCTTCGATATCAGAGGACAAGCTTTTGCCTGGAAGATAGTTTTTCAATGAATAAGATCGATTGTTGTGTACCGCGACAATTTTACCCTTAGACAGAAACTTTTTTATTTGACGAGCCAATTTTTTCACTTCTTTGTGTGCCACTTTATCGTAGTGGCCGTATTGAGACAAGGATTTTTTAATCCCAACATCAGTAAACATACGATTGGGATCAAATTCATAGCGATGATGATGGATATGAAAAACAATATTTCTCCCACCGCGATGCTTCAAAGTCAGTAAACTTCCTCCTTGCTCTCGCAAGATGACTTTTATTGCTTTTAATGCTGTTGTTTCATTTTGATGAAGATGAACAAATGCATGGCCAATACCGCGCTGCTCTCGAAGGATAGTAACCGTTGTATCCCCTAGTTTTATCGGATAATGAGCAGCAAAAGCTGGGCAGAGGCCTAATAAAATGAAAAACAAAGCAAAACGGCAGGCCATTATTAAAACACAATAAATAATTTATGCGCATTTTATCGTGCTTGAATGCTTAGTGCAATAGAGAGTCACTGGTGTTTGGAAAAGCCTAGAAAAAAATAGGCAACCATAACCTGTACATCTGAGCCTCAAATCTCGTTCATGGTGGGGACATATGAAATGCATCAGGTTCACTAAACACGATAGTTATACACACAACATTTCAAAACAATCTCCAAAGCAACATTTGTATTTTGGTTCAGCCAGAGTATTAATTGCCTATATGTACAATAATAGACCATCTCAAGATAATCCGAAAGGCAATTTATGCATTTAAAGGACATTTTTTTTGGTACATAGAAAATTTTGAAAAAACGATAACTATCATTCATACTGTCTTAGAGGCTTCATGAATTGGCTGCAACGTTCTACATGACGTAGTTCTTCACAGCGGCTAAGATGAGATGGTGGACGAGCGCAATTACCATAGAACTTTCAAAGGATTGATGCAATGAAACAATGGTTCAGTTTGTTTTTGTTTTTGATTCTACCTATCGCTTACGCACAAAAACTAATCATAGGCACCACCTTCCATAACCCCCCTTTTAATTCATTGGCCGATCAAAAGGAGCATTTTTATGGATTTGATATTGATATGATGGGCAATATTTGCAAACGCTTGTCTCTCCAATGCAAATTTATACCCGTTACGTTTAATAATTTATTTACAGCCTTACAAGCTGGAAAAATTGATGCTGCCATGGCTGGCATCATCATTACACCCGGAAGGCAAGAAGAATTTCTTTTTAGCCTACCTTATCTTGAAAGCAATGCACAATTCATGACTTTGGCACAATCTCCTTTGCATACCCCTGATGAGATTCGCAACAAACGAGTAGGCGTGCGTCTTGGTACCCCGTTTAAAAGAAGTTTAGCGTTAAGCCTATATCATCATTCTATTCAAATTGTTGAATACTCAAACAACGAAGATCTCTTTGATGGCTTATCCAATAATGCCGTAGATGTGATCCTGATGGATGCATGGTCTGTCAAAAGTTGGGTGGCAAACAATGGCAGTCTTTATAAAAGCATTGGCTCACCAGTACCCGTGGGAGAAGGTTATGGCATCATGACCACTTATGAAAACAAAAACCTCATCACTGACATCAATAAAGCAATACTGGACATGGAGGCTGATGGGACTTATCTCAAAATCTATGATATTTATTTTGGGGATTAAGGCGTCATCCTGAACCAAGTGAAGGAGCTCCTGTTCATTTAGATCAAGCCTACTGTCAGGAGATCCTTCACTTTGTTCAGGATGACGGTAACATTTACTTATGAGACAACTAGTGATCTCGCCCTGTGGGGAGTAAAAGAATCATTGACGTCCCTATTAATCACGAAAATTATTAAACTGTAAGGGCAGTTTGATATCCTCTGATTTTTTCAAAAAAGCAATGCACTCTTGCAAGTCATCTCTTTTTTTCCCAGTGACTCGTAATTTATCCCCTTGGATAGAGGTCTGAACCTTCATTTTACTGTCTTTGATAAGCTTCACAATGTCTTTTGCCGATGGCTGATCAATGCCTTGTTTAAAGGTCATATTCAATGAAAACAGTTTGCCACTATGAACTGGCTTATCCTCAATATCAACGCCTTCTGTGCTCACACCCCGTTTGGTACACTGATTACGAAATAAGTCCTCTAACTGACGCACTTGAAAATCTGATTCACTTTTTAAGGATACGGTCAATTCATTCAGTTCAATAGATGCAACAACCCCCCGAAAATCAAAGCGAGTGGTCACTTCGCGAATTGCATTTTCTACTGCATGTCGCAGTTCAACTTCATTTATTTCAGACACAATATCAAAAGTTGGCATAGATTCATTCTCAATCTTGGTTAGAAGACAAAGAGTACCTTAGAAACGGATAGGCCGCAATTCTATATGCAAATCTGATTCAACCAAAAGCATGTGATTGATAGGTACGTCTTGCCATTCAGCCTCATATCTGGTGAGCTTTTCAGAAGCCACTAAAAGACTACCTCTCTTACTGTCCTCTTTCAACAAATGGTAACGATCTTTGGTGACGCCAAAGCGACTCCCCAAAGAATAATGCATGGTTTCTGGTGACTTGTGTTTATGCGTACAAAATCGAGAAGCAACCAATCTTTTCCCATCAGTCAAACATACGTTGAAAGAAGAGGCACCTGGCTTGCTAAACTGATGAACCAGCTCATTAATTTTATGAAAGGTGCTTTCAAGCACATCAGCAACCACGGATAATTTTGTGAGATCATGACCTCGACTCTGCTGCAAAAACAACGCAAACAGATGCTCTGAATCGGTTTCTCCCTGGATCCAATGATAAATATCATCTTCCAATAGATGACGAAGATGTCGTTTCACTTCAATAAAATGACAAATCTCGCCATTATGCATCAACATCCAGGGCCCAAAAATGAAGGGATGACAATTATATTGAGTCACGCCACCAGCACTTGCTGCCCGCACATGTGCAAAAAAACAGGGTGATTTTATTTTAGCAGCCAAATGGAGCAAATTATTGTCATTCCAAGCCGGTGAAATGGAGGTAAAAAGACCGGGATCTGGACTAATACTGGGCATATACCATCCCAAACCAAAACCATCTCCATTGGTAGGGATTTTGGATTCCCGCGCATGTAAACTTTGCATCACAATAGAGTTGAAAGGCTTAACCACCACATGCTCTATAAGAACTTCATGTCCTAAATAGGCGACTAATCTACACATGTTTATGCCTTAGTTTCATAGGACTTTCTGGTAGCTTTCATCTACGGTCATCAAGGCTGAAAAAGCAATGATTGCACAAACAATCAAATACCAAGCAGGCGCAAATGAATGATGCGTGCTGGCCACTAAAGTGATGGCAACTAGGGGAGCTGTTCCGCCAAATAAAGCAAGAGCCACATTATAGCTCATAGAAATACCGGTATTACGATGTGAAGTATCAAACATTTCGGCAAGTGTTGTGGGAATAAGCCCACTGATTGCCGCAGCAGCTATAGCAAATAAGATTTCCCCTAGTAATGCTTGATAAATATCGTGCTGAAGCAATAACCAAAAGACGGGATAGGCCAAAATAGCCAGACTAATAATGCCTGTTCCTAAAACCCGCTTTCTTCCCAAATGATCGGATAGTCTTCCCATACAGACTGTTAATACCATTTGAATTCCAATGGCAATAGAATTAATCATGGTCACAGAACGTAGGGGCAATCTTTGGGTCTCAACCAAATAGGTGTTAAAATAGCCAATCAGAAAATAATTGGCAATGGCCATAATCGAAGTCAAACAAATCCCCACAAATACAATCTGGTGATTCAATCCCGTCACATGACTCATCACTGACGGACGACTTTTTTTCTCGGGCTGATTTTCTTGGCTTTGTTCATACAAAAGCGGATCCACAGAGCGCAACCGCACCACGAAACCAATCACGCCTATCAAGCCACCCAATAAAAAAGGAATTCGCCATCCCCAGTTGGATAAATACTCGCTACTCACAACTTCCGTCACGATGGAAGCTATCACCGAGCTTAAAACAATACCAACCAACGCCCCACTCATCGCGAGACTTCCTGCAATACCTCGTCTGTTCACATCCGCATGCTCAATCAAAAAAACCGTAGCAGTGGTTAATTCCCCACTCACGGCTAATCCTTGAATAATACGAAGCATAATCAACAACAAAGGCGCTAAAATTCCAATAGACTGGTAAGTAGGCAGTAAACCAATTAAAAAAGTGGGAAATGACATCATGATCATCGACAAAATAAGGGCTTTTTTCCGACCAATATGATCGCCAATATAACCAAACAGTATCGCGCCTAACGGCCTTACTAGAAACCCAACAGCAAAAACTCCAAACGTTGCCAAAATGGATAAAAATGGCGTTTTAGCGGGAAAAAATAGAGAGGCAATGATAGGAACAAAAAAAGCATAAATGGTAAAGTCATACCACTCTAATGCATTCCCAAAAGCACCTGCCAAGACAACACCTTTCTGACTTCCTATCATATTGAGACAACCTATGAGTTTCGTTAAAAAATAAACCACCAACCAAAGGGGAAAGTTGGAGACCGGGATTGAATCCTAACCTATTTAACCTAGACTCTTCAATACCAGAGTTTAGACAAACAGGGGATCTAATACGAGCCCGGGCTCAGGCTCGTATTAGATAGCGGTTTATCTAAACGCCAACTCTTTTAAAAATATCAACAACCCAGTTATACTGAAACAGACAAAGTCACATCAACCATCAAGGAGAATGTTTTATGCGTATATCTTCTGTATTACGTTCTTTGGCTCTCTTAGGGACAAATAGGAATTGTCAGCAGCTATACAACCATTGCAAATGCAGAGGGAGGGTGTGGCCATGGATTTCATCGAAACCATTGGGGTCGATGTGTACCTAATGCTTTGCGAGCAGTTACGCCAGGATATGGACATTGTTGGATAGATAGATGGGGCCATAGACGCTGCAATTGACATCCTATTCACAAACGAAAATCAAATGAATACTTGACCTGTGAGAATTATCGTCTCACACTAAACATGGATTCACACGCCATTTTAAGGAGAATATTGATGCGTATTATTTTAGCAGGGATTACCGCTATGTTTTTAGTCGGTGCGGCTTATAGTGCTGATGGCCAACTACAAGCATTAAAAGGAACCGCCGCAGATGGCACACCTGTCACCATCTTTGCCGCCCCAGAAGATTTGTTAAAATTAGGTATTGATCCTGTTTTATTCACTGGTAAGCTTATTTTTAACATCGACGACAAAGCCACAAAAGCAGCTCCAGCTGTTAAAGTTCAACCCGCACAATAAAGATAAATGGCGTTAGGAGAATACTTTTTCCCTTAACGCCATTGACCAACAAAACCAATGTTTAGAGTGTTGATGCAACTAACTCATTAAGATTATTCGCTTCAACGATATTTTGAGCCCGCAGAGTAAGTTTCTCTAAGTTAATATCTTTGCAGGTAATCACTGTAAAAGCTGGGCTATCCATACGAACGATACTGATGAAATCAGCAATAATCTTCTGTTCAACCTTGTGTTCAATCACCAAACATTTAACCAATTCAGAATCTGTCTTACACTAAGAATGTCTACCTGAAAATATGGTTTTCTCCAATATTTATTGGGCGAAAGCGCACCGACGGCACCAAATTAGCTCAATATGATCATAATATTTTCAAGAGTTATCCATTTAGAAAAGATTGATAATTGATGGGCTAAAACTGAGTTCATCATAATGGTATTTTGAAGAGCGTCCTTTTAGGATCAGGGTCGACCATTGATCGGTTGGTGGTAGAGGGAGTG
>DAHWEW010000104.1:0-7105 GCA_027326225.1 Legionellaceae bacterium | reverse complement strand
CCCAGTTCCTCACTACTATTCTAAGCGAGATACTATACCGTATTTTGTTTAACCAAACACCTTCTAAGCTCTACAAACACTTTATTTTCGACAGCCAATCTCTTAGCTACCTTAAACACATCATTGGGATCGTGTGAGCCTTTCAGGGTATATAGAGCTTCACCGCTTTGATAAGTCGTGAGTGTAGATGGGTCCTTCATCTCTTCAATAATATTTTGCATGCTTGAAGTGAGTGGTAATGAGTTTCTAATTAGTTTTTTAAATTCATGAATAGCCGTTGTAACAGATGGTCTAAAAGCATTGACTACGTTTCTAATAACAGGCATTTTTCCTCACTTATCGATTAAATTATGTTCAATTTCAGAGTACTTGCAAATTGCTATCTTACAAAATTCATGATGAGCTCAATACTCGTAAATTTTACGGATATCAATTAGTAATAAATTATTTATAGTTTTATTCGCTCAATTGAGCGTTTACCCTTTTATGAAAATCATTTATGGGATTGATTCTGCCTAACCAATGAATAGGCTTGTTCAGTGGCTTGAAGCAACCCTTTCGCTTGAAGGTGAGCGGGCATTTCAACTTGCTTACTATATAATTGATGAATATCAAAATGAGTACTGTAAAGCGCTTTAACCTCATTCTCATCTACAGAAAATGGGGGCCCTTGCATTTCATCTTGGTTATATACCGTTGTTATTAAAAACATCGTTGTTGCAGGATTTATCAATGCCATTAAATATTCAGAGTAAACTCTACGGACATCCATCGGCAAAGCAATCAACGCTGCTCGGTCATACACTGCATCAATTGTATCAAGCACTGCTTGGTCGAGCTTGAAGAAATCGCCTAAAAAAATGGTAATTTCTCCACTGCTATATAAAGTAAAATCCTTTATTTTCGTTATTTTGACTGGGATTTTATTTTCTTTAAAAAAAGCGCTACAGGCTACCTGACTAAGCTCAACCCCAATCACCTGATACCCCTGACCGGCAAGCCAAAGCATATCAATACTTTGACCACACAATGGCACAAAAACACGGCAGCCAGGCGTGAGTTTTAACGATGAGAAATAGCGTTGCATGAGCTTATTAGGTTGCAACTGATTAAATCCAATTTCCTTGGATTGCCATTTTCGGTGCCAATATTCTTTATCCATTCTCAATGGGTCTTCAAAGAAAGTTTAATATGCATATCATGCCTCTTAAGGATTAAGCTACCATATCCAATTTTAGTCGGATATCATCTCCCTAAACAATGTAATGGAACACCCCTGATGAATCAACTCAGTCCTATAGACAAATGCTTAATGGAAATAGATTTTGCTATCAGAACCCTAATGCCTCCTAAACATCGACTCGCTAAGAGAATAAATCCAGGAAAAAGCTTTGATGAACCTTCATTAAGTGCCAAAGAAAAACGCCACGTTGCGGGGTTGATGAGAGTGAATCATGCGGGTGAAGTCTGTGCGCAAGCACTCTATAAGGGTCAAGCAATCACTGCAAAACTAACCACCGTCAAAGAACAAATGTGTGCCGCCGCCGCTGAAGAGACTGATCATCTGGCCTGGTGTGAGGAACGCTTACAAGAGCTCTCAAATCATCCTAGTTATCTGAATCCCATGTGGTATTTTGGATCTCTGATGCTAGGGGCCATGGCAGGACTCATAGGAGATGAATGGAGTCTCGGTTTTGTAGAGGAAACAGAGCGCCAAGTCACCCATCATTTAGAAAAACATTTAACCCAATTACCCCCAAAAGACAGTAAAAGCCAAGCTATCCTGATGCAAATGAAAGAAGATGAGGCTCACCATGCAGAAGTTGCACATCGTGCAGGCGCTCATCCATTGCCCTTTCTGATCAAGCAATTAATGCATAAGGTATCTAAGCTCATGACACAAAGTAGCTATTATATTTGAAAGTCTGCTAACATCTTTAAGACAGGAGGATCATTCATCGAGGGAGCATGGACCAAAGTACGCTCTTCATCTTATGTGTCATTATTATCGCTTATGGTTTTGATTTTATTAACGGATTTCACGATGCAGCGAATTCAATCGCAACGATTGTCACCACGGGTGTCTTAACCCCACGCCAAGCAGTCCTATGGGCTGCATTTTTCAACCTGATTGCTTTTATGTTTTTTAACGAATTGGTTGCAAAAACCATTGGACATGAATTAATTGATCCTGCATTGATTGATCCAAAATTGCTTGGCGCAGCCCTTCTAGGCGCCATTTCTTGGAACCTCATCACTTGGTATTATGGACTGCCCTCAAGCTCATCGCATGCGCTCATTGGAGGGCTGGCAGGAGCGGCAATTCTTCGTGGAGGCATCTCTTCTTTAAAGCTGACTGGGTTTATCAAAGTCGCTGTTGGTATATTCATCACACCCATCATAGGATTGCTCCTGAGTTTATTGTTCACTTACAGCTTAACCCACTTATTTCGCCATGAAAATGAACACTCTTTACACCGCCTATTCAAAGGTCTACAGCTCGTTTCTTCCGCCCTATTGAGTCTCACTCATGGCAGCAATGACGCACAGAAAACCATGGGGATTATTGCGGTACTGCTTTTTTCAAGCGCTTGGTTAACAGGCCCTTTTTATATTCCCTTTTGGGTGGTTATTTCTTGTCAAGCGGTCATTAGCCTAGGTACTTTGGCAGGCGGTTGGCGCATTGTAAATACCATGGGCACTAAAATCACAACGCTCAATACGTTGCGTGGATGCACAGCTGAAACAAGTGCTGCGGCCATTATTTGTATATCAACGGGGTTTGGAGTGCCCGTTTCAACCACTCAAACAGTGACAGGTGCCATTGCAGGCGTGGGGATTGTCAACGGTTTAAATGGCACACAGTGGCCGATGATAAGACTCATTTTACTCTCCTGGTTAATCACCATCCCCGCGGCAGGTTTGATGGCTGGAGTCATTATTTTTGTTCTAAGTCACTGTTTTTTAGGCTAAAATTAAAATAGACCAACAAACCAACCGCCATCCAAATGACAAAACGCATCATCGTAGCCCAAGGTAAGTAATAAATGAGATAGAGGCAACAAAACACTCCTAAACAGGGGATCACAGGCATCCAAGGCGTTTTAAATGGGCGCTTGATCTCAGGTTGGGTATAACGCAATATGATGACCCCGACGCAAACAATAATAAAAGCAAAGAGAGTCCCGATATTAACCAACTCTGCCAATCCCTCAAGCGGTACAATCCCTGCCGTAATCGAGATCACAACCCCACATAAAAGAATAATTCTGATGGGCGTTTTTCTTCTGTGGTGGGTTACTGAAAAATATTTGGGCAACAATCCATCCCAAGCCATCGCAAAAAAGATTCGGGTTAAACCATAATATAGAACCAACATCACCGTCGTTAACCCGGCAATGGCGCCAACCGCAATAAAACTTGCTGCAAAGTGATAGCCTAATTGCAACAAAGAATGACTGATAGGGGAAGCATTTTCTAACGTCTTATAAGGCACAATCCCTGTCAGCAAGCCTGACACGATGATATAGAGAATGGTGCAAATCACGAGCGATCCGACAATACCAATGGGAATATCACGCTCTGGGTGAATGGCCTCTTCTGCGGCTGTTGCCACAGCATCAAATCCAATATAAGCAAAGAAAATCAATGAAGCACCTTTCATGACCCCTACCCAACCAAATGGTAAAAATGGACTCCAATTTTGGGGATCAACTTCAAACGATGCAATCACAATAAATAACGCAATAACAGACAACTTGATAAGAACCATCAAGTTATTAAAACGAGCACTTGATTTAATACCGATGCTTAAGATAATAGATAACAAGATGATGATAACAATAGGCAATATATTAACAATGCCACCATCCAATGGTCCTTTTGTTAAAAAGGCCGGCATGCGGATCTTCATCGCCAATAAAAGATCGTTCAGATAACTACTCCACCCCACTGAAACAGCAGAGACTGAAATGGAGTATTCTAATAACAAATCCCATCCCACAATCCAAGCAATCAACTCACCAAAACCTGCATAAGCATAGCCGTAGGCACTCCCACAACCACCAATCATTGCAGCCAGCTCAGCATATGAGAGAGCTGAAAATGCACAAGCAAATCCTGCCATAATATATGATAAAATAATGGCAGGCCCTGCCTCAGTAGCAGCAACGATGCCTGTGATCACAAAAATGCCAGCACCAATAATGGCTCCAACCCCTAACAAAGTGAGATCAAAAGCAGATAAGCATTGCCGAAAATACATTCGACTATCTGACGAACGATTAATTTCTTTTTTACGAAGTAAGTCCATGTTAATATATCCAATTTAGCTCTGACACTTGGTATGCGCGGCTTATTGTTAACCACTTTAACATTAAATGGTGAGTTGAGAAACGAACTAAAGCGCCTATACAGGGCAAAACGATACTTTGATTTAATTTAAATCACGTAGGCGTCATCCTGAATGAAGTGAAAGATCTCCTGTTAATTATGATCAAGTCTACTTTCAGGATATCTTTCACTTCATTCAGGATGACGGTAATTTTCACTGATTTTTGGTGTTAATTTAAATCATGATGGTTGTTTTTTCGCACCTGGCGCCTATAAAATCATCTGAAAACCCAAACATGTATTCCTAACTGGTATATCTATTTTGAGATGGCTTACTTTCTTATTGTTACTTTCCTGGATGCAAATAGCAGCAGCTAAAGACAATAGCGAATGTCAAAAATGGTCTTCATGGCCAAAACACATTTGTCACCGAATGCATCAAATCTGGAACCAAGGTAGTACCGAACTTTATTTGACTGGCTATGCCTGGCACAATCGCTTTCGATATGAGGCTTATAAAATTAAAAGATACAACGAACTTGCCTGGGGTGGAGGACTTGGTAAAGGTTTTTTTGATGAAGATGGAGATTGGCATGGGCTTGCAGCCTTTGCTTTTCTTGACTCCCACAAAAACGTGGAACCAGTTGCAGGCTACGCCTTCATAAAAATGAAACACTTTAACGAAAATACTCGTCTTGGTGCCGGTTTCTCTCTATTGGTTACGAGCAGACCTGATATTTTTCATGGGATCCCTTTTCCAGGTGCTTTACCATGGATCATGATGGGCTATCGCAAAGCCACCTTATGTGCAACGTATATCCCAGGAGCACAAAGTGCAGGTAATGTATTGTTTATTCTAGGAAGATGGACTTTTTAACAGGATATGTTATGGTCAATAATAGATAAACTTTACAGGACGTCTTATCATGAAAACGTTTGTTGAGTATGCCCAAGGCTATGTGAGAAACCAACCCAATACCACTACTCGCTACACACATATTATAGGAATTTCTTTAATTACCCTAGCGCTCATGATTTTATTGGGATTTGTACATATCGTTATCCCTCGGGTGATCAGCATCAATGTGGCCTATATTGGAACTCTTGTTTTATTGGTTTACTACTTTCGCCTACAATGGCTTTTGGCTCTTGCACTCACCCCTTTGTTTGTGCTTATGCTATGGATTGCTCATTTTTTTAGTGCTGAGGGTCCCTCTACTTTCTCATTATGGTCATTTTTTATCATCTTACTGTTTGGTGTTCTACTTGAGCTGATTGGCCACTATCTTGAAAACAATCTTTCTCGACTCACTAAGAACCTTGACGAAATTATCTTTGCGCCACTATTTTTAATGGCTGAACTCTTTTATCAATTTGGACGACTGCAAGACCTTCATGATGAAATATATGGCAAAGAATCCCCGGAAGAGAAAAAAAAGGGAAAGGAATAACCATCAACCACGGCTCACTGATGAGATTCATTTTTAATGGTAAAGCAATGATGGATCCGTTTGTTGCGCTTGAAATCCACATCTATCGTCTGAGCGGTGATATCACGTACGGTATAGTCTTTCATCACTCGCTCTGACAACTTAAAGTACCTTAGATTAGTAGAAAAATATAAAGTGCCACCAGGATAGAGTAATTTCATGGCAGCTCGAATCAATCCTTCATGATCTCGTTGAATATCTAGTGTATCTTTCATGCGCTTCGAATTGGAGAAACTCGGGGGATCTAAAAAGATAACATCAAAACGATCGCGCGTGGTCTTTAACCAAATCAAACAATCCTCTTGAATGAATTGATGTTTGGACAAATCGATGGCATTCAAAATAAAGTTTTCTTCCGCCCAATTCAAATAAGTCTTTGATAAATCAACATTCGTTGTCAAAGCCCCACCTTTTGCCGCATGGACACTTGCTGTTGCAGTATAACAAAAGCAATTCAGAAACCGGGTATTCGGTGGACATTTTCTAAAAGTAAGACGCAAGGGGCGATGATCTAAAAACAAACCTGTATCCAAATAATCATATAAGTTTACCTTGAATTTGACATCCCCTTCATTGACTATCATCGCATGTTCTTTTTGATTCATTTTTTGATATTGATTTGCCCCTTTTTGTTGTAAGCGTTGCTTTACCACCAACTTATTCTTGGGGATCTGAAGAACAATGGGGGCGACTTGATATACATCTAGCCGACGTTGTAGTGCAATATGAGCTTCAATAGAGGCGGGAGGCGCATATTCTTGAAGAACGGCTTGATCACCATAAATATCAATCGCATAGGCATACTCAGGCAGATCAGCATCATAAACTCGATAACAATCAATCTGCATACGCTCTGCCCATTTTTGCAAATGTTTTTTATTTTTTAGCAATCGATTCTTGAACATTTCAGCACCCTCTGACAAAGGGCTGTCATGCTCTCTATCTTTGTGTACCTGATTGGCATCCAGAGAAACCAAATATAATTTACACTCCATTGCTCCGTTATAGAGAGTATATTGTTTGCTCGCTCGAAGCCCTGTAGATTTTGCAAGCAACGGACTCTTGGTGAGAATAGCCGATTGCCATCCTTGATAGTGCTGATAGAGAATATGGCCGAGTTCTTGATAAAGCAAAATGAGAGAAGACTCATCGCCCAATCGCTCTCCATAAGGAGGATTACATACCATCAATCCTTTTGACGTATTGTCTCGAGTTTAGCCATTTTTCCCTAATCCGTTCGCCCTGAGGAGCGTGCGTAGCACGCGTCTCGAAGGGCTTTCTAA
>DAHWEW010000103.1:0-7107 GCA_027326225.1 Legionellaceae bacterium | reverse complement strand
AGAATCTAGTCCTTCGAGACGCGTGCTATGCACGCTCCTCAGGGCGAACGGATTAGGGAAAAATGGCTAAACTCGAGTAAATCTGGACTTTGGCCTTTTTTAAAAATGAGTTCAAAAATGTCGTCTTTGCGAACGAAATGAAGCAATCCAGATCGATTTTCAATTGAAATTGTGATCTGGATTGCGTCGCTAACGCTCGCAAAGACGGTTTATTAGTCAATTTTATAAAACAGTTAGAGGTAAAGAAATGAAACGATATGCCATTATTAATCATCAACACATTGCATATGGTGATGATGGACGCCTTACAGATGAGTTAATGAATGTAAGAAGCTACCCTTGTGCGTCTCATTTATTTAGTGTTGAAGAGCAATTGAATCAAAATGTTACGTTAGACAGTATAGATACTCTGTGGTTCAAAGGAAAAATAAGCGCTGCACGAGATTATTTAAAGGATGCATTGAAAGAAGGCTCTAAAACAAATCAGCATGTTGTGTCGTACTATCGTAGCTGCTATCACTTTGAAACCAGCGACGGAGGCATCCTACCCACGCTTCAGCGTTTGTTAGCAAAATGTAACTATATCCTATTTATGCTTGAAGCAGAGCAATCTATAGAAGAAGCTATGCAACCATTCCTACTTCAAACTGATGCCACTAAATATGACCCAATGAAGTATTATTTCCAGCCCTATCAGAACCCTGCGCTACATCTGTCTACCATCCAAGCGGCTATTTTGCCACAACCTGTACAGCTAGCTAGAGCTCTACCACAAGCTACCAGCGCTGCAGCCCCGACTTTTTTTCAGCCAAAACCTATCACAGGTGCTTTGGAGATGTATTTACATACATTTGATAATCGTAGCGAATTATATAATGATGCATTCAATCGCTTAGGAATTACAGAAGAAGAGGCGAAGCAATCTGAAATTCCATTTTGTCCAATTTCTATGGTAGTCCCTAATCATCCAGTCAGTTTAGATGATGAGATTTATGAGTATGATGAGCTTGTTAAACTGCCAATTACCGATGGAAAACGACAGAATCCTTTGACAAGAGCTCCTTTTGATTTATCTGAAATTCAAGCGGCAAGAAAAATTAAAGGTAAAATTGAAGCACTGATCCAGAACAAAGAACAGGAATTAATAGCCAAATCAACTCCTAATTGTCCTTGAGTTGTTTATACTTGGCGTTGCCACAATATGACGCTCAATTGGCAAACTAAGTTTGTGTTCATTAGCATTATTCTAAACTTACTCGTAGAATCTGTTCATTGCTTTATAAGCCCTACGTACCGTGTCTACGGTACGTAGGCATGCTCGAGCGTTTGAAAAAATGAATGCTTAACACATCCTAATTTTGAACTACAAGATCACACAACAACAATCCCCTCCATTTTGTGGAACTGGATCTGCACGGTACATTGGCGATCGCGTTTGCGCTGGCTGTTGCTGGAAGAAAGTACCAGTAGTGCTTTGCCCATAAGAATACCCATATCCAGAATAGGTTGTTTTGGCTGGATAATAAGCTGGAAGAGTATAAGGTTGCCCTATAGTTTGTCCGGCGATAGTTGCCGCATATGAGGGAGGCGGTTGTGAAGAATCTGCCATTGCGCTAGGTTGTACTGGCAAAGCATATTGCGCTTGCTGTTGTTGGCTATAACTAGTCCATGAACTTTGTAGGTTTGACCAAGCCACATAATCACCCCACAGATCTTGCCGTGCTGGTTGTGCATATTGAAGTTGCATTCGTTCCATAGTAAAACAATGGTTTTGCCAAAAATCTTGCCGAGCACGTCTGATATCAAGAGGACGCTATCGTTGAAATTGATTCAGAACCATTTCTTCTGCCCGACTGATGGCTCTCGGCTCTGACCAATCATCACGTTGACTAATATCATAACTCAGTTGATTCGCGAGCGTTGTATCAAATAGCAATACAGCAGGGATTTGACTGGCTATGGGGGTTGATAGAAACAAGGGATAATCTTCGGCAAAAAGCCACATGGCATTTGGATGTTGATTAAAATAGGATCTATATTCTATTTCAGTGAGCGTGCGTCCCATTAAGTTATCCATAGTAAGTTTGGTGAGCGGTGCATGTTGATCAAGCGCATCTAAATCATTGGGGTTCATTGCGGCAACCAAATTACAGATATCCCAAACCGCTTCAGAATAAGGAAACTCAGGACCTTGATCATTTAATACCTCAGTGCGCTCTGCCAAGAAATTCTGCTGCGCAGCGACATAGCCAATAGAGCCAGGCCTACAAGCAATTTCTTCAATCTCATGCATCCAAAGGGTATCCGCTGGATTATCCGAGCAACATAGAAAGGTAAATGGATTATTCAACGGATCATATCGATTGAGGATCCTATTTTTAATATTCTCAATTTCCTCAGCTCCATCACTCGGGCAGCCATCCGTCAATAAAAAATGAGCTGTTTTGCCACGCGCATTATCTAACATACCGCAGATATTGCGATAGATAGGTGTTCCACCAACAGGAGGACTACTGAATGCTGTTCTGATCTTTGCATGAGCTTCAGCGGTAAACTGTTCGGGCGTTTTTCCATTGCGATAAATTGTTATCACATCACGACGATCTAAGAAATCGATAGTGATAGGGCCTGTTGGCACATACTGAAGTCTATCTATATATCGATGTAAGCGATCTTCTTCATTTTGCCAGCGTGATTTGCCATTCGCACAGATGGTACGCATAGAACTACTATCATCACACTTAAAATGCAAGGAATACCCTTGCAAAGCAATCAATTTCTCTGAAAGACCGAAAGGCGTTTGACTATTGAAGAAGTTTTGAGAGATATTCTCCAATAGTTGGCCACCATCTATTCCTCCAGGCACACCAAATGCATTCGTATATTGAACATCTTGCACCTTTTGCACGACATTGACCGTACTACTGGGTAATGGGAGTTGTGTTGCGCTACCGACCGCGTCGGCATCAGACATTTGATAGACGCATGTTAATGCTTTTTCAGGACAAGCAAACGTCTGAGGAACTTGTGGTTCTGATCCAGTATAGGTTGGATCAACAACCACACGACCATTCACGACGACATATTTAGGCATTACATTCTCCCAACGATTGACAATTAAATGACACGAAGTCGGAGCTATACAACTCACCCGTTTCAATGTTATAAGGCTTAAGCATCTCGCAAAAGCAGATTGCAAACATCAATCACATCGTAATATTTTTTGTCTTAAAGTCAACATAAAAGGAGCCACTTATGCCAAAAGGAATGAAGATGTTCGATGAGTCAGATCCATTCAAACGTAATTGGGGATGGCTATTAGGTTTAGGGATTTTATTGGTTATTTTAGGATGCATCGGGCTTAGCATGACGGTTGGCTTAACTATGGCCAGTATGGTGTTATTAGGTGTTCTTCTTCTGATTGGTGGATGCTCACAAATCATCGATGTGTTTAAAAGTAGACGATGGAAAGCTGTGGCCTGGCATGCTTTGATAGGTCTTCTCTATCTTGTGGGTGGGATCATCATCATTTATGACCCAGTCCTTGCTTCTGAAGTGATTACGGTACTTATCGCATGGGTATTAATCATCATTGGGATCTCTCGCCTCATCATGGCCAGTATTCTTCGCGATGAAGCGGGATGGGGTTGGTTGGTTTTGGCGGGAGTCGCGGCCATTGTCCTTGGTATCCTTATATTAGTACAATGGCCCTACAGTGGATTATGGGTGATTGGGCTATTCATTTCTATCGAAATGCTGATCAACGGATGGAGCTCCATTCTGATAGCCCTGGCGATTAAAAGAGGGTAGAAATAAGAGCACCGTTACCATCGCATGAGATGGGACTTATGCCCAATCTCATGCGAAGTATCCTTCGTTGAATTTAAATGAGATAGATGAAATCTTTATGATTTTTGCTCATAACGCGCCACACTATCCAAAATTTCTCGTCGTGCGACCTCTGGTCCTTCCCATCCTTCTACCTTCACCCACTTGCCTTCTTCTAAGTCTTTATAATGCTTAAAGAAATGTTCCACAGATAATAATAAATGCTGAGGGACATCTTTATAAGTTTGCACCGACTCGTACATTTTACATATCTTCGTGATGGGAACAGCCAGCAATTTGGCATCAACCCCTGATTCATCTGTCATTTTTAACATGCCTATCACACGACATCTGATCACCGCCCCACTAATCAATGGTACGGGGGTCACAACCAAAACATCCACGGGATCCCCATCTTCCGATAACGTGGCTGGGATATAGCCATAATTGGCGGGATAAAACATAGCCGTAGTTAAAAACCTATCCACAAATAAGGCACCTGAATCCTTATTGACCTCATATTTGACGGGCTCCCCGTGCATGGGGATTTCGATGATGACATTTATTTCATTTGGAACATCACGACCACTATCAATTTCCATTAAACCCATTGCTGCACCTGTAACTAAATGAAAGATGAGGTATTATGCAGAAATCACTTACAAAAGGCAAAGGACCTGGGAAATGATGAAAAAATTTGATACATTCAAATGTATGATTTGTTTCGTTGCAGACCGAAACCATTTGAACTTTTGACGACTAAGGAACAAAATGAATTGCTTGTTTTGTAAAATTGTAGCAGGCGAGATCCCTGCAACAATCGTTCATGACGATACAGACGTTTTAGCCTTTAGAGACATTACGCCACAGGCACCTACACATATATTGATAGTTCCTAAAAAACACATATCAACCATCAATGATGTAGACTCAATAGATGAGCAATTGCTAGGCCGTATGGTACTCATCGCCAAAGAGTTAGCAAAAAAAGAAGGGTTAGCGCTACCAGGTTATCGCCTGGTTTTTAATGTAAACTCAGAAGGTGGACAAGCAGTTTATCACATCCATCTACATCTTCTGGGAGGACGCCAAATGATCTGGCCTCCTGGTTAATAGACATACAAGACAGAAAAGAATTCTGTCTTGTATAGAAAATTAAAAAAGGTTTTTTAACATGCAAGAATTATATAAACAATTACTGATCAAAATTGGTGAAGACATCGAACGCCAAGGACTTATCGATACCCCAGCAAGAGCTGCAAATGCCATGCAATACCTAACTAAGGGATATCATGAAAACTTAGATGACATCATCAACGATGCGCTGTTCGAATCAGATATGAACGAAATGGTGATTGTCAAAGAAATTGAAATGTACTCCATGTGTGAACATCATCTGCTCCCTTTTTTTGGAAAATGTCATGTTGGCTATTTGCCCAAAGGAAAAGTCATTGGATTATCGAAGATCGCACGTATTGTTGATTTTTTTGCGCGTCGATTGCAAATTCAAGAACGTTTAACCTCTGAGGTGGCCAACTGCATTTCTACCATAACCGGCGCTCGGGGTGTGGCAGTTGTGATTGAAGCACAACATCTTTGTATGATGATGCGTGGCGTGGAAAAACAAAACTCGGTGATGACAACCTCTGTCATGTTAGGTGAGATGCGAAATAATCCCAGTAGTCGTATGGAGTTTCTCAACTTAACTCATCCATAGGTTTTTGTACCTGACAAAAATAGATTTTGTCAGGTACAGAGCATTATTTTATGAAGGATCACAAAGGAATGGATATGATCTTCAAAACATATATTTTAGTCTTGTGCGTAGTAAGCATTTTTGGCGTCAATACACTACAAGCTTGTAGTCGCTTTACTTATGTCGGTCCGGCACAAACCGTGATTACAGGTCGCTCCATGGATTGGGATGAAGATCTTCACAGTGATCTATGGGCATATCCTCCTGGAATCAAACGCACCGGTGACTCAGCATCCCCAAACAGCCTGAATTGGATATCAAAATATGGCAGCATTGTTGCTGTTGCTTACAACCTTGGCTCAGCAGATGGGATGAATTCTGAAGGACTAGATGCCAACCTCTTGTATTTATCAGATGCAGATTATGGTCAGCCTATGCCTGATAAAAAAGAGTTATCCGTATTCAATTGGGCACAATATGTATTAGACAATTATGCGACTGTAGCAGAGGCAGTAAAGGGATTAAGTGATCCACCTTTTCATATGACCACACAAATATTACCCAATGGTGCTAAACCCACTTTACACCTTGCCATCACAGATCCGTCTGGCGACAATGCTGTGTTTGAATACGTAAAGGGCAAACTCATCATTCATCATGGACATCAATATAAAGTGATGACCAATGAGCCCACGTATGATCAACAGCTGGCACTCAATGATTATTGGCACCGTTTGAATGGTTCCTTTTTACCAGGAACCACAGAGCCCGCAGATCGTTTTATTCGTGCCAGCTACTATCTTAGTGTAGCGCCTCAAACGTCTGATGAGCGACAAGCGATTGCGACCGTATTCTCAATCATCCGTAATGTTTCTGCACCATTTAGTGTGTCATCAAATAGCCGTCCTAATGTTGCCCCAACATTGTGGCGAAGTGTCGCTGATCTGAAGCATCGTATTTATTATTTTGAAAATACCAATCGCCCCAATGTATTTTGGGTCGATTTTAATAAACTGAATTTAAAAAATGGGCACACTATGAAATTACCACTTGCACATCAGGAAGAATACGCAGGTGAAGTCAGTTCAAAATTTATTGCTGAGAAAATGTAGCGGCCACTATTCACCCATTTAGACTGCCATAGGTGAATAGTGATAAGCTCTCTACTTTTGAAGGTTATCTATTCATCTGTAGGAGCAGACTCAGACTCTTCCTTCACTTCAACGGTCGAAGTATCTTTTGCAGCCGGCGACACGGCTGGTTTATCTTTCCACTCAAGCTTGACACGGCCTTGCTTATCAACTCCTGCTACAAAAACTTCAATCTCCTGACCTTCACTTAAAACATCCTCAACTTTTTGTGAGCGCTCTGCGCAGATTTGAGAGATATGTAACAAGCCATCTTTGCCTGGGAGTAAATTAATAAAAGCTCCGAAATCAACAATTTTGCTCACCTTACCACGATAGGTTTGTCCGACTTCAACTTCAGCAATAAGTGTCTTGATTTGACGTTGGGCTTCTTCTAACGCGTCCAGATTTGGAGAGAAAAGTTGTACCACACCACTGTCATCAATATCAATCGAG
>DAHWEW010000102.1:0-7184 GCA_027326225.1 Legionellaceae bacterium | reverse complement strand
CGATAAAAGACATAAAATAACTCCTGTTATTGATTCAAACCTAATTCATATCATATTCTTCATCTAAGACGGCTTTGGCTATGATTTCACGCATGATTTCGTTTGTTCCTTCCAAAATTTGATGAACACGGAGATCTCTAAAGATTCGCTCAATCTGATAATCACGCAAATACCCATATCCCCCATGTAATTGCATGGCTTTATCACTAATACGAAAGGCAACATCCGTGGCTAGACGCTTAGCCATTGCCGAATAGATAGGTGTTTTAGGATCTTCTTTATCCATTGCATCCGCTGCACGATAAACCATCAATCTTGCTGCATCAAAATCCGTCAACATATCCGCAAAATAAAAACGCAAAGCCTGCATTTCACTTAAGGATTTACCAAATTGCTTGCGCTCTTGCATATAGGCTTTGGTCAGTCGAAGGCACGCCAAAGCACCTCCTAATGAACAAGCAGCAATATTGACTCGTCCGCCATTTAATGCGTTTAAGGCAATTTTAAACCCCATCCCTTCATCACCTACACGATGACTGATAGGCACACGGCAATTTTCAAAATAAACCATTGCTGTGGGTTGACTGCGCCAGCCCATTTTATTTTCTAGTTTGCCAAAACTTAATCCCGGCGTATCTTTTTCAATAAGCAAACAACTGATTCCATGATGAGACTCATCCCCCGTTCTCACCATACATAAATAAACATCACTGACACTCGCTCCTGAAATAAATGCTTTCGAACCATTCAGCACATAATGATCACCATCAATCGTTGCCCGACTCTTCAATGCGGCAGCATCTGAACCCGATTCAGGTTCGGTTAAACAATAGCTGGCAAACACATCCATAGAGGTCAAACGACGTCCCCAATGGGTGCGCAATGGCTCAGCTGCATATTTATCAACCAAAGAAGTCACCATATTGTGAATAGATAAGTAAGCACTGGTACTGATGCAGCCCGTGGCTAATTGTTCAAAAATAAGAGCAGCATCTAAACGAGAAAGTGCAGCGCCTCCAATGTCTTCTTTAGCAACCATCCCAGACATTCCTAAACTGGCAGCTTCACGCAAAATGTCAATCGGAAAAAAATGATGCTCATCCCAATGCTCTGCGTTTGGCAAGAGTTTATTGCGAGCAAAATCCTCGGCCATGTCTCGAAATGCACAGTGCTCATCGTTCAGTTGAAATTGCATAATCATTCCTTAATTTAACGAACACATCTATAAGAGAACAGGAATCAATGGTATGATTGCGGCCTCTGAAAGATCCATCATAGCAAAAAGAATAAACACATGGACGTTTTAGCGCAAGAAAATCCAACCAAAATTCATGCTCTTAAAATCCTCAAAGATTATTATGGTTTTGATGCATTCCGTCTACAGCAAGAAGACATTGTAAGTGATCTGCTTCAGGGTGAGGATCTTCTGGTACTGATGCCAACCGGAGGCGGAAAATCCATTTGTTATCAAATTCCTGCCATACTACGTCAAGGAGTTGGCATTGTCGTATCCCCTTTGATCGCTCTGATGGAAGATCAAGTTGCCAGTTTAAAATTACAAGGGATCAAAGCCGCCTATTATAACTCCTCACTCAATAGCACAGACGCACGCCGAGTTCTTAGTGCTTTACACAACAACGAATTAGATCTTCTTTATATTGCACCGGAAAGACTGGTGAGCGAAACTTTTCTGCAACGGTTACTAGAGTGCCCAGTGGCTTTATTTGCCATTGATGAAGCGCACTGTATTTCACAATGGGGACATGACTTTCGCCCTGAATATGCGAGTTTGAGCATACTAAAAGCCCATTTCCCAGAGATCCCAATCATAGCCCTTACTGCAACAGCTGATCACCAAACGCAACTTGATATTATCCGTAAGCTCAATTATAAACCCAAGCAATACATTGCTTCCTTCAACCGTCCAAACATTCACTACCAAGTGCTCTTCAAAAATAACCCACTTAAGCAGTTAAACCAATTCTTACAAACACAACACCAACAATCCGGCATCATCTATTGTGGGACTCGTAATGGCGTTGAAAGACTTGCTGAAAAACTACAAGAACAAGGCTATCGAGCCCGCGCATATCATGCGGGTCTTTCTCATCATGAAAGACGAGAAGTTCAAACCCTATTTCGTTATGACAATATTGACATTGTGGTTGCAACCATCGCATTTGGCATGGGTATTGATAAACCGAACGTGCGCTTCGTCATCCATTATGACCTACCCAAAACCATTGAAAGTTATTATCAAGAAACAGGACGCGCAGGGCGCGATGGATTACCTTCCAAAGCGCTACTGCTTTATGACCCAGGTGACAGTGGCAGGCTTCGTGGTCTCATTGAGACCCTATCTGGTGAAGCACAAAAACGAATTGAACATCAAAAATTGACGCACATGTTGGCCTTTGCTGAGGCAACACACTGTCGTAGGCAAATTTTATTACGCTATTTTAATGAAACGTATGAAACGTCCTGTGGATTTTGTGACATTTGTGAACATCCTCCCGAAATCACGGATGCGACCATTGATGCGCAAAAGTTTTTATCCTGTATCTATCGCTTACGGCAAAATTTTGGCTTAATCCACGTCATTGATGTGTTACGCGGAAGCTTATCAGAAAAAGTCAGTCTCCAAGGCCATCATCAGCTCACCACTTTTGGTATTGGCAAAGATAAATCGGCCGCTTTTTGGAAACAATTAGCCTGGCAGCTCATTCATCGTGATTATTGCTTTCAAGATCCAGAGCATTTTAACGTATTGCGCCTATCACCCAAAGCAATTCCGATATTACGTGGAGAAGAAAAGATAGCGCTTGCTCTACCTCCTGTTGAATTCTCAAAAAATAAACCCAAAAAGAGAAAAGCACGTGACAAAGAAACGATTGACAACTCAACCAGCCCTCTTTTCGAAGCTTTACGAACATTAAGAAGATCGCTTGCTCACGAAGAAAATAAACCACCATTTATGATTTTTAGTGACGCCACATTACATGAAATGGCGCGTCTAAAACCACAAACATTAGAAGATCTGCTCTCCGTGTCAGGTGTAGGACAACATAAGTTGACCCATTACGGCCAACAATTTCTAGAAGTTCTCAATGAAAAAGAATTAGAAAGTAGCCTTGATGAAGCATAGCGTAATCAAGGTTTCTCTATTTTATAACAACGCCCAGTAAGAAAAGCCCAAATAAATTTGAGATGGGCTTTGATATATTAAATAATAGTGCTTCACAGATATACCCACTTTGGCCTAACCATATCCTTGATTATGCTACGTGGCATCAAAGCTACTTTCTACTCTTTTTCATCCTCCCTTATAAGAGCTGCTATATTTTGGTAAAGTAAATTTATCTTCATCTGAATCTTTGCTCAACTGAATAGGTGACTCGATGCTATAGAATAGTAACGGCGTGACTGGCCCTAAGAGAGGGTTCACTGTCACCCCAAGCTTACAAAAAGGATCCGGTGAAAAAGCACATCTAAAAATACTTCTTGCTATGGGTTTCCCAGTAGCATTAATGGGTGCTCGATGAATCACGCGAGCATCAAAAAAAGTAAGCCGATTGGCAGGTAAATGGTGAACAACTTTACAGGGACCATGTTTGACTATCGCTTGCTCAATGGCATCTTCTATTGTCTTTTGTAATGGTGCAGGAGGAATGGGCTCAATACTCTCTTTATTCAGATATTGATCCAATGTTAAGCCCTCACTAGAGGCTCTTTGTTTAAATTCACTTAAATTCACGCCAAAAGATGTCCACTCAGTACGCATCTCCTCACTCGAATTCATGATGTATTGTCTATCGATGGTTGGTTCTTGATGGAAGGGGCTTGATGGAAAATATTTGGTTCGTGCTCCCCACAACCCATCAACATGCCAACCACCTTGACCTAAGGTACTTTGACCCACAGGAGAAACCACCCCTTTTCTCAACGTTACATATGCATAAGCTTCTACTAACCTTTTAGGGTTAACAAAATATTCAAGGCATACCGAGCACATGATATTAAGCAAAACGTGAGAAGGATTTCCTTTGATTAATTCTTCCGGTAAATAGATTGTTTCTCCATCAAATTCTCTGCCAGAAATGTCTCGGCGTTGCTGTGTGTTGAGTAACTTTGCTACACGATCAGGCATTTTGATTGGCATGCTTAATACATTCAAACTCGTCTCAGGGGTATACTCTGCTTTCAAAGTGGGTATTGGGGTGCTGGCTTCGATCACAACTGGTTCGGCTGGATCTTCTAAATCTTGGTATTGAAAAGGTCGAAGCACTGGATCAGCTAACGGTAAAGCAGTATTTTTAGCAACTTGAACTTGTAATTGATATCTGATTTTCTGCCACTGACCATTATCAAGGTATCGGGTAAATGGCTGTGGTAAATTGGGTTGCATCAAATCTAGAATACGAAAAGTAAATGACATCTGTGGGGTTTCAAAACTGGGAAAAACGTTTGTCACACCAGACCAGCCCATCGTATTAGTGACTTGATCTTGGTAAGTAATACTATTTTGAGCAACATCAAAGGTAGCGCCTGTTTGATGGCTGAGATCAGTTACTGCCGCATACAAATATTGTTGTTTATGTTTTTCCTTGTCTACCAGAGACACATGAGGTGAAAACGTGAAAGACGATTCATATCTATCAGCAAAAAAAGACTTAAATAATTGCTCTTTTATTTCAGTCAATGCAGCAGCTTTATCAATATTTTCGAAAAATTCTGTAAGTAAAATCTCATCCACAGTAGGTCTGGCTTTAGGATCTTGATTCAACATCCGATCAATGATGGCATCATGAAGGCCGCTATTTTTAAAAATAGTTCCTAAAGAATAGATATCCGTTAATTCAGTAACGATCTCAGGATGTGTTGATATTCGCTCCGGTGCAACTGTATCAATACTCGCACTCCCTGCTGCAACATCATATGCCCACCAATCCGTAGCTGCTGGTGTACCTATTTTTCCTATATAGCCAAAGTCAATTAATTTTATTTGAACATGATAGGGTGAATTAAATAATTTGAAACGATCTTCTGTAATACGATTATGCACAAATCCAGCTTTATGTACATAGTTCACTGCAAGAGCCATTTCTTTCAGAATATATTTTTTAACATTTTCAGATAAAGGTAATTTCAGTAGTTTCTCACAGTCCCCTATGCTTGCAGATTCTTGGAGAATAAAAATATTATTTTCCTCTTCAGAGACCTCACTCAATATGATCCGATCATCTGTGCCTCTTTTTAAGAATTCTAATTCTAATAATGTCTGTTCGATTCTTCCCTTTCCTCTCGCTAAAAAGACTTTCGGAATTACTTTTAGGACATAAGGTTGTTTGGTCTGAATATCATGACAAGATCGAGTGATTCGCCAAAAAGAAGCGAGGCCTAAATTGCTTTCAGCAAAAACATATCGATCTGACAAGTGTTTAGGTAGCAAAGGCCACTCATAAGGTAGGATACAATCCGAAGGCATTGTGAGTTGAAGGGAATATTCATTAGAACTCACTACCGTCAATTGACCTAAAAGTGGATCACCACCTAATCGACTAAAACCAACTGTTTGTTGATGAAATGCTTGTAATTTTTGAAAAGCTTCTGCGGAAAATGCCTTTTTCGGTGCCAAACCAGACCCTTCTGGTGCTTGCGGACTCAATATTTCTGCACCAGTTTTAGGATCGACTAATAAGAGAGGTCTATTTTCTAAGGATGAAATCAATAATTTTGATTGGCCTTGAATCTCTTCAAGACATGTGGCTTGGATACATCCTTGCATTCGATTTTCACTATCAAAATTACCCGAAGGATGTTTTGAGATGATCACTATTTTTGCCACATTACACCATAATATCAATCAAATTGATTAAAGATTATACTGAAATTTATTTTTTTTGCAATCATATTGACGTTATAATATGACACACTTGTCTGTTATGCTCACTAAAGAGAACCGTGCTCGTAGCAAGAATTGTAAGACTACTGTCAACAAAGCTTGCCGTCCTGGGTACGATTTAAAATGCAGTTTGTTGTCTCATCATCCAGAGCGTAGCGAAGGATCTCCTGGATGTAGATCCGTGCTAAATCAGAGAGATCCTTCGCTACGCTCTGGATGATGTCGGGTGGTCTAACAGTCGTACTGATTACAAATCAATGAGCATGACAGCCAATTTTTAAATGGACTTGATAAAATTTACTCTTATTTCCTTCGATAAATCCACGTGTTTGCACCACTTCATACCAATCGAGCTTGCCATAGGCTTTTGCGGCCTCTGAAATAGCGTTGTCAATGGCCTCTTCAATGCTCACTTTCGAAGTACCAACCAACTCGACAACCTGGTAGACTTTTCCTGTCATGATCCTTCTCCTCTTGAATGTTCTTTTTGCGAGTGTAACAACTCTGTTTCGGCTTTAGCAATGGCTTTTTGGATTGCTTTTGCATCATCAGAATCTTTGGGTGCTAGTGCTAATAATCGCTGCCAATAATCAATTGCCTGTTGATAAGAGTGCCCTAGGAATGCATCTAGCGCAAGCATCCCTAATACATCTGGTTGATTTGGATGATTTGCTAAAATCTGACTTAAAAAATGACGAATATGTTCATTAAACTGTCGATTATTTTTTTGCCACATACTTTGAGCATAGTTCACAGAGATTTGTATGTCCTTTGAATCTAAATGATACGCTTTCTGATAGGCCGCATGAGCCTCAGACCATTGTCCAAGACTCGCATACAACCGGCCCAGTAAGTACCATCCCCGGGCACTATCAGGAGTTTGTTGCAAGCGAAGCTTCAGCTTATGAATCAAATCTTCTGGACTTTTTACCGACTGAAGGAGTGCCTGCATTTGTAGAGCAGAGGCTTGTTTTTGATTAAAATTAGTCCAAAGAGACCAAGCACCCCATTGCCAATACATTACCCCAACCAAACAAAGAAGGATAGGCAACAGCATGAACATTGTCCGAAATGAACGACGAAAAGGTACAAAAACAAAGCCCATTGCGAGCGTAAAAAGAAACAGTAACCCACCCAGTAACCACCATTCTTGCTGCATCATATTGTTTTCCGAGACCTTAACGTTGTATGCCAAAAAATGAATACGCCAATCACAAGAAACAACAAAGGACCAAACCACAACAGCATGGTTACTCCCTTAACGGGTGGGTTAAATAAAATA
>DAHWEW010000101.1:0-7187 GCA_027326225.1 Legionellaceae bacterium | reverse complement strand
AAGCAATACTCTATTATCAGTCAACCATCAAGGACAACTTCCTGCAGCAACGTTGTCATTTAATTTAATTCCCGGTAAAGCATTAGGCGATGCGGTAGACTTAGTGACAAAAACAGTTACTGCCATGCATTTACCTGCAGGAATTCATGGTGATTTTCAAGGCACTGCACAGGCTTTTCAATCCTCTTTGAGCAATGAACCGTATTTGATCTTATCGGCCTTACTCGCAATTTATATTGTACTTGGTATGCTCTATGAAAGCTTAGTTCATCCAGTGACTATCCTGTCAACGCTTCCTTCTGCCAGTCTCGGGGCATTGATTGCTTTGATCTTAAGTCATACTGAACTCAGTATTATTGCTTTGATTGGTATTATTTTACTGATTGGTATTGTCAAAAAAAATGCAATTATGATGATAGACTTTGCGCTACACATCGAGCGGACCGAAAATAAATCCCCACGTGAGTCGATATATCAGGCAGCTCTATTACGATTTCGTCCCATTATGATGACGACCATTGCAGCGATGCTCGGTGCTTTGCCTTTAATCGTGGGGTTCGGCCTGGGTTCTGAATTACGTAAGCCGCTTGGAATTGCTATTTTTGGCGGTTTATTCTTAAGTCAAATATTAACGTTATATACCACTCCAATTATTTATCTAATGATGGAAACGCTGGCAGCTAAATGGCGTGGTTTGAAAGAGAACGTTCGTCTTCAGGATGATCATGTGGCTAACCATTAGGATAATCCCTATGCTTAAAAAAATATCTGTATGCCCCCTCATTTCTTTCTTGATCTCTTGTGCAGTTGGACCAAATTATGTTCGTGCGCCCGTTGTTGTGCCCAAGCAATTCAAAGAAGCGAAAGGTAAATCTGTTATCGTTCCTCCTAAGAAGCATTGGAAGTTGGCAGAGCCTCGTGATGACATTGATAGGGGAGAGTGGTGGAAGATCTTTGGAGATAAAACGCTCAATGAGTTAGAAGATAAATTAAATTTATGTAATCAAAGTATCGTAAATGCCGAGGCTAACTATCGCCAAGCCATGGCCATTGTGGATGAAGCTCGGTCCAACTACTATCCAACACTCACTGGCACGTTCAACTTGATTAGGCAAACAGTAGGCAATGGAACCACCTCATTTTCAAGCACAAGTGCTCAAGGGACCACTACAGGTACTGCAACAACCGGTGGCCTCAATCGAACTATTGCGACCATCACGACCTATGCTTATTATCTCAATGCCAACTGGGAACCTGATGTTTGGGGGCAAGTGCGGCGTACTGTTGAATCAGATCTAGCTGCGGCACAAGCGAGTGCAGCACTTTGGGCGGTCACTCGCTTATCTTCCCAAGGCTCTTTGGCGCAGTATTATTTTCAGCTACAAGCGCTTGATAGAGATCAGAAATTACTAGATAGTATCGTTGAAGGTAATAAAACACTCCTACGATTGACACGTCATCAATATGCTTCAGGGGTTGCATCACAAGCTGATATTGTCGCAGCACAAAGTCAACTCGAAGTGGCAGAAGCACAAGCCATTAACAATGGAATTTTACGTGGTCAATATGAACATGCTATTGCAGTATTAATTGGGATCCCACCGGCTGAGTTTTATCTTCCTTTTATGCCATTGAAGACAACCCCTCCAGCCATTCCTATTGCCATTCCTACTGCTTGGTTAGAGAGAAGACCCGATGTTGCACAAGCTGAGCGTCAAATGCAGGAAGCTAATGCGCTGATAGGCGTTGCCATATCTGCTTATTTTCCGTCTCTGAACTTAGCAGGTTCGCGAAGTGGATCAGCGAATAGTTTACATCGCTTAATTCATACGCCAGCAATAGGCTGGTCTTTAGGCTTGGTTGCCGCAGAAACCATTTTTGATGGGGGTCTTCGTAATGCGACTGTACGAGCTGCAAGAGCGGGTTATGATGCAGAAGTAGCAACGTATCGTCAAACGGTGCTAGCTGCATTTCAAGATGTGGAAGATTCGTTGATTGCTTTACGAGTTCTTGAGAAACAAGGAGTGGTTCAAAACCAAGCAGTAAAAAGTGCCAAACGAGCGTTGGCAATTGTTGTCAATCAATATAAGTCAGGCACAGTAGACTATGCAAGTGTCGTGACCTCACAATTGGTCGCGTATAGCGCGGAAAAAAATGCTGCAGATGTGGTTGGTTTACAAATGACGTCTGCAGTTGGATTAATCAAAGCCTTGGGTGGTGGTTGGAATGCCGGATTGCTTAATTCGCCAAACTCTGGGGTAAAATCCTAGTGTTCGAGTTTTTTGAAAAATAGGGCTCTATTTAATAAAAAAGTCACGGGCAGTAAAAGAATCACCACCAATAGCGGAGCATACGTGACCGAAATTCCAAATTCCACTAAGAACTTTAATGAGACAGCTCCAACCAAATATTGTAATAAGTAGATGAAAGGAAATTGGAGGAAGGTCCTTAATGATTTCTCTTTGTTAAACACGTATCTGACGTTGATAAAATAGAGAATAACCACTGAAACACAATAAGCAATCAAATAAGCCAATTGATAATTCATGACCTTTTTTAGTGCCACGTAAAGAACGAACATGATGCCCGTGGTCAGCGAGCCTGAAAAAGCAAAATTGACCATTTGTGTTTTCAATCCCGCATTCTGCAATAAAGACATGAGCCCATGTTCCTATAGATCCCGCACAAGATGGCGTAATGAGTGATCAGTGGAGTATCACATAGAATACCCTGATACGGCGCTCCCATGTTCAGCGATTTGTGATTTTAACTGCTCGTTTTCTGTTCGCAAAGTCTTTATTTGCTCACGGAGGACTGGAAGTTCTTTCACTTGTTCACGTAATGCTTCAAGTTCTGTTGAAAACTGCTTTTTTTTAACTCTCTCTCTTTCTCTTCTTGCTCTTTCTCGCGCATTGTGTTTTTCCCTCTGTGTGGCGGATCTATCATGAAGAGGGTTACTTTGTTTGGGTGGACTAACCATCTGATCTGTTTGCTCCTCCTCCTTTTCTTCTTCTCGGCCTTTCTTAGGTTGTCTCTCTGGTGACTCTGAATGAGCATAAAAACTAAGAGAAAAGTCAGTTTTTCTCTTTTCAGGAAGTGGTTGTGATGCTCTCATACCATCATCAAAATCATATTTTTGCGGCATGGGTAATTCTTTAAGCTGAGGCATGGATTGTAGAGGAAAAGATAAGAGACTTTTATAAAGAGAAATCTGTTGTACGTATGCAAGATAATATTGATTCAGGTCTGTTTGAATGGCTTCTTTAGACTTTGCAGCAGATAAATTCTCTAATATATTTTGTGCCAGCTGTGTCTGAGCTGCTGTTAATTGATTAAAAGAATTATGTTGCGCCTCGGGAGGTTTTTGAGAAAAATCAAGCTTCAGGGTGCTTAATGATTGTTGCGTTCGTAATTGCCCTTCGAAAACATTGAGAAGCTCTTGTTTATTTAATTTGAGTATTTTCATATTAATTCTCTGTAAAAAACTTAACCTATGCATGGAAATGAAACATTATATCTTAAAATGTATCGTGTTTAAATAAAACCCCATAAGTATATTTATGCTACATTTATAGTGTGAGTGGTTTTATTTTGGAGTGTTTATGCCAACAGAAGAAGCGAAAATAAAGTTCACAGAAATGTTTGCTGGTGAGCTTCAAGCATTGGCTGAGCACAAGTCGCCCAGCATCATCAGCGATATTGCCAAACAATTTGTGGATAGCTTGATTCAATTAAAAGAGAAACTCAAAAGAGATCCTGGCACACATACCGTTAGTCCTCAAGGAGAAATTGTGTGGTCTGAGAATCGAAATCAGATCATTTCTGATTTTGCCCTTAAGCTTTCTAAAATCTTTGAGCCTGTTGGAGGATTGAATCCTTCTGAAGCTTCAGCATTTTGGAGTGGTAATGGCGTCCATCGGGCAAGAGAACATGGAACATCAATTCTCCAAACCATTCCTGGGTTTGTGATTGATAAAGTGGATTGCGCACTGAAAGAAGTGTTTACCCCAAATGCCTATCAAAGAAAAGATGGGGCACTGGATACGGCAGCACATCTTGCTCTATGGGCTGCACTATCACGATTATATGCAAAAGGGACAAACAATGATGCACACGTTTTTCTAGTAGAAGGTGCTACCAGCAATCAATCTGTGTTTTGGAATACGGAATTGCAAACACTTCGAGAACGCCAAAAAGAGGGCGAAGTCAATAAAATCTTTCTTCATACGTTACATCAGGAACTCGTGTCTTTTTACCATGAGTTTCTGGATTGTAAACAACAAGTACAGAAAGTAGAGAGTATTAGTCCTGAGGTTAGCGAGAGAAAAAAAGGTCTTATGAAAGCTACAGAACGAGATTTACAAACGTTTCTGAAAGATGAAGACAACTGGACAACGGTGGAATTGCTAGACGCTGATAATTTCAGTTTAATTACCTCAGGAAGAGCTGAGGAAGTTAAAACAGTGAAGATTGCTACTTTAAAGCGGATGGCTTCACGATTTGAACACACTTTAAAGCAGACAACGGAATTTCACCAGGCTCAAACAGATCCAGAGAAATACATAGAGAACAAGTTCAATGCCCGCATAAATAAAATAAAATTAAAATTGCAGGGGGAGGGGAATGTTGAACATCATTTGGCGGATTTGTTGGTTATCAAGGCAGAGCTTAAAAAAGATATAGAACGAGCAAAAATACATGAATCCAAAGAATTGATGGCCCTATTATCAAATTGTGCCGATACTGTCGACAACATGATATCAGATCTTGCCGTGGTCATTCGTGGCCAAATAGCTGATTTTCTGGAAAATAAATTTATCACTCCTATTGTTAGTATTATGGCAGGAGTAGAGAATGGAACTCGAAATCCTCAACATGCTTTAGTCGAGTTGAATCTCATCAAACATCTATTTCTGCGTGAGAGTAAACCGGTTCTAGATAAAGGTGCTCATCTCTTTGATCTTTTTTTCAAGCACGCTAAAGATCAAATCTTAGAGAAGTTGCCTGAGTCTGAAAAGTCTGAGGTCTCATCGAAAGAGGATGCAGTGCCGCGCTCTAAGACCTCACCATTAGGTTAGATATTGGCAAACAGCTTCTTCTGCTTTCTTATCTATTAAAATACTGAGATGATCGACCCCTGGTAACAAAGCCAGTGTGGCGTATGAATAGTGTTGGCAAAATCGGATAGATTCGTTCGGGGTGATGGCATCATCATCTTCGCCATGAACACATAGGAAAGGGGTTTCAGCATGCAGGGTATACCGGCGAAACTGTAAGCATTTGAGATCAATGTTTGTTTGCTCGCGAAACACTTGTCTAAGTAACAGATAGCCTTTTGCACTTAATTTCAATTGTCTTGCTAGACGATGAACGGGTGTGCGCATACATGTTGGCGAGGCGAGAAGGACCACTTTTTCTGGCAAAGTTTCAAGACGCCAAGCAGGAAATTGGTTTGCCAGGTTTAAAGTATTCAAGATCATCGATCCACCAAATGAATGTCCTATGACAGAGTAAAAAGGACCTAATTGATTGATAGTTTGTCGAAGAACAGCCACAGCGTCAATCCAGGGAAGTTGAGCTCCCTGAGATTCACCATGAGCGGGGAAGTCAAGTGCGTAAACGTCAAACCCTTGTTGATGGAGTGCATTGATAAATTGCGCCATGAAGGCTGCTCGCGATACCCAACCATGAGTAATCAGGATTTTCTTGGCTTGTGGGTTTTTTTTCTGAGCGAATCGATGGATGACATGATGTCGTGGGGTTTGAAAATGGAGGGCTTCACTGCGTTTGGTTTCTAGAAATTCACATGCACGTTCTGCAAACTTACGATATTCTTTGGGAATAGGAAAGGGAATGGGGGTGATAAAAAAATGATAGCATATCTGAGCATGCAAGAGATCTTTCATGTTTTCTATGGAGTCAGATATCATGATGATGTCCTTTAAACTGATTGCAACACAGCAACATTTCATGGGATGTTTCTATCATTATGGTATAACTTAAGGATTTCGTCATGCATACCGAACAGATTATTTATCACCAAGGTCATCAAGAACTACATGGTTATGTAGCTTATCCCAAAGACACAAAAAAAACGAAGCCTGCTGTACTAGTGGCGCATGATTGGACAGGCCGCAATGAGTTTGCTTGTCAAAAAGCTGAGATGCTTGCGAACATAGGGTATATCGGTTTTGCGATAGATATGTTTGGTCATGGTAAGCTAGGGGCAACTGTTTTGGAAAAGAAAGCATTGATAGAACCTTTGCTTGAAGATAGAAAGCTTTTGTGTTCTCGGATCCATGCAGCTTTTGATGCATTACATAGGATAGACCGCGTCGATCCCAAACAATTGGCTGCTATTGGTTTTTGTTTTGGTGGACTTTGTGTTCTGGACTTACTTCGCAGCGGAGCAGATGTTTGTGGGGTCGTGAGTTTTCATGGTTTATTAGGAGCACCGAGCTTCGCTTCTCATTCTGATATTAAAGCGAAAGCGCTTATTTTACATGGGTTTGACGATCCAATGGTGTCGCCTCAAGAGGTGATAAATTTTTGTCAAGAAATGACAGCGTCAAAGGTGGATTGGCAAGTGGATATGTATGGTCACACCCAACATGCCTTCACCAACCCACAAGCTCATGATACCTCATTAGGGACTATCTATGATGCGAAAGCAGAAAAACGGTCGTTACAAGCCATGACATATTTTTTACAAGAAATATTTGCGAAAGAACAACATGGATAAAATGGGGGATATCCATGCGCTTGCAGTGACTCTCGGCCAACTTCTTCTCGAAAAAAAATGCCGATGTGCTGTGGCCGAGTCATGTACAGGTGGAGGGCTGTCTTTCGCCATCACTGAAATTCCTGGTAGTTCACAGTGGTTTGATCGTGGTTTTGTGACCTATTCGAACGAATCCAAACAAGAAGTATTAGGTCTTTCATCTCAACTGCTTATAAAAGAGGGGGCAGTGAGCGAGGCGACTGTATCTGCTATGGCACATGCAGTCATTGAACGCTCTAAAGCAGATGTCAGTGTGGCTATTAGTGGTGTTGCAGGACCTGGAGGTGGTAGTGTTGATAAACCGGTCGGAACGGTTTGGATAGCCTGGGCCGGAGGCCATCAGTTGACTCAGGCGAGGCGATATTTTTTTGAAGGAGATAGGGAAAAGATTCGCTTAAAATCCATA
>DAHWEW010000100.1:0-7256 GCA_027326225.1 Legionellaceae bacterium | reverse complement strand
CAATCCCAATGTAATGATAGATTTTCTACCATATTTGTCTGACAGCATGCCAAAAGGGATTTGTAACAAACCTTGGCTAAGACCATAACTGCCTAGGGCTATCCCAATCAGTGTTGGCGTAGCATGATTCAAATCATGAGCATATACCGTAAATACTGGAATCAGCATAAATAACCCCAACATGCGAAATGAAAATAGGGTGGCAATCGGTAATACGCTGTTTAACCAGGATGAATTCATTTGATTTTTATATGTCATACATCAAGATGTGCAGATGGTACAAAGTTCGTGAAGCTTAAACAAGTAGCGAGGGCGAATATTGACAATATAGATAAATAAAGGTAGCTTCACCCCTTTTCATATTGAGCGTTTGTTCATCATGAGTCAAATCCTGACAGGAAAAGTGGCTTTAATCACAGGTGGAGCCAGGGGGATCGGTCGCGCGACTGCCCTGAAATTAGCAAAACATGGCTGTGATGTGGCGATTGTCTATTACAATAGTTCTGATGAGGCCAATACGTTGGTCCAAGAAATCGAGCGCATGGAGCAGCGAGCAATGGCCATTCAAGCTAATGTTGCTGAAAACACTTCTGTTCAGGACATGTTCGTAGCGTTTAAAGCACAGTTTAGCAGGCTTGATTTTCTCATCAGCAATGCAGCCAGTGGGGTATTAAAACCTGCGATGAAAATGTCTACCAAGCATTGGCGTTGGTGTATGGAAACCAATGCATTGGCATTGAATCATTTGGTGGTTGGAGGTTGTGCTTTGATGGCGCCAGGTAGTCGTGTGATTGCACTATCAAGCCTTGGCGCGCATCGCGCTATTCCAAACTATGCATTTATAGGGGCTTCAAAAGCGGCTTTAGAAGCTCTAGTCCGGTCTTTAAGTCTTGAATTGGCAGAAGCAGGTATCAGTGTTAATACGGTTTCAGCAGGTGTTGTGGATACCGATGCATTAAAGCATTTCCCCAATCGCAATGAACTTCTGGATGAATATCAGGCTCATTCTCTCGCGGGCCGTCCCTTAATGCCAGAGGATGTAGCAAATGCCATCTATTTATTGTGTTTACCTGAGGCTGAGATGATTAAAGGACAAACTTTATTCGTAGATGCAGGGTATAGTGTGGTTGGTTGATGAGTCACTACATCAACCGGCAAGAAAGCCTCTGATTTTGTTGATGCCTGATAAATTCGTCGTGATGTTTTTCCCTTGTTTTCAGATGTTCATCTTTTCTATTTTGAAAATAACAGTCATTAAAAAGAGAAAAGCGTGACCATTTCTTGCCTTGTTTGGTTTCAAACTCCAATGTTTGGTCAAACTGTTTGTTGAGCATGATTTCAAACATGATTTTTAAAAAATGCAACGATTGGACACTGTGTGATAAATCTAGCCGCAATAAATTGCATTCGCTATCAAAACCATCGCTGGTAAATTGACTGTCAAGAGAAAGCAGATGATAAGCGTCTAGAAAGCCAAGATCTGGAATAAAGCAAAAATCACAAACTTCCTCCTTATCATTATAAGTAACCATCAGTCCTATGGGTTTTGTATCGTTTTCAAGGCAGGCAAAGTGATTCATATATTTTTCTTTTGCAGTAAAAATATCGTATTTCCTAGCCTTTAAGTCATCATTTTTGTTTTGTATATATAGAATAGATTCTTGGATCCATGAATCCAACTGAATGAGATGATTGATGTAAAAAGCAATATCGGGGATGTGATGATTTAAGGGCATGCGGACCAGTTGCTCCAATGACTCGATTTGTTGCTTCACAAAAGGTGGTGAGAAAAATAAACAAAAGAGTTCTGTTAATTATTTGTTTGCAGAGTAGATGACTTTTTTTGAGTGTTTCGGACTTATTTTTTCTAGTGGGGGCAATGGGAGCGTGGCTATCATGTCATCTACTTTGGTTCGAGAAAGACCTAAAAGATCGCTGGGTTGAAAGGGATGTGCGACCCTTGTTTTCATGGCAATTTTTTGCACTTCAATGCCAGATTTATGATCAAATGGCGCCAAGGGTTTTCCCAACGGATAAGTGGCAAGCTCTTCCATTGATAACAAATGCAACAATGTAACTGCGGTTTCTGCACGGTTTGTACAATATAAATAGAACATCGGATTTTGCTGAAATTTTTCTAAAAACCCATGGCCTAATAAATAATCGATAGCTTCCTTTCTATCTAATTCTAAGGCCACAGATAATGGGTCGCCATCTTTGACTGTCATTGATAGCAGCAAACGAGGATCAGGCGCTTGATAGATAGGCTTCAATAACGGAATCTGTTTAAACCAGGCAGCCAAGAGTGGAATTTCAGTATAAGAGATTTGTGGACCAAAGGAATAAGGCGCATGTTGTTGATAAAGATAATGGACCATCTCCCAATCTTGTTGACTCGTGATATGGTTTAGAACGGTTTTTCCATCCACATCGGTTGCGCCTAAGTTGATGATTGCATTGAGACATGATTCATATAGAAACTCATGGCACTTCGCTTTATATAAAGCCATAAATGGATAATGGTTGTGGGGATGGCCATTGCCAACATGGAGTGAATATCCACGTGCGGTTAGGGTACGAATCATGAGGATATTATTTTTTAGAACGATGTCTATTTTTTCTTGTTCAGAGGTGGTTTTATACGAATCATTATTTGTTTCAGCAGCTTCATGCAGATCGACAGATAATCGGCGAACCAATATGTCTCTTCTAGACTCATTCAATTGAAATCCCAAATCTAGAAATGATTGGAATACCATAGGATTTGCTAGGCACAGGGTTACATCTTTAGGGATTTCGCTATCTCTGTCCGTGAATCGTTGATCTATCAACTCAGCTAATATGATGCCATGCTTTTTAAATTGAGCGACGGTGTCGCTAAGATCCTCATAGTTGGGTGCATGGGTAAAATAGTTATTGATGAAATAAGCACTCAAGAAACGAGTCAAGGTGGGATCCTTGGCGATGGTACAAATTTCAAAAGCAAATAATAAGTTTTTGGTCAAAACAGCATTGTCCAAAAAGGCACACAAAAGAGCTTTGGAAAATTGTTCAGGTGCTTTTTGGTAATAACTGGCCAATAAGCCTTGTATTTGACAGTCTCTGACACTGAACAATAGTCTTTCTACGTCTGCCTCAGTGTTCAGTGGGTGATGATGTGAGAGATAATCAAACGATTGGATCTGCAGAGGATTTTTTTCATCTTGCACGCATGTGGTTTTCACAAAATTACAGCAAGTGATAGGCAAGGATGCCACTGGCATCGTTTTATCAAATAATACTTTGCGATAAGGATAAAATTGCTTGAACATGAACTGTAATACTTCCTCTTTACTCAAGGGTTTTAAAGTATTGGTATCCCTATTTAATAAAAGGTGATGAGGTGAAAATAGAAAAAATTCAGCATTTTGATAGACGAGGCCAATGGATTTGGAAGCTTTTTCTAGCCGAAGATGAATTAAAAAAGGAGTGCCAGGATGGCAAAGCACAAAATCATCGATGATTCGTACGAGCTCATGGATGGCAAAATTCCAACTGATATTCACAGGGCTGCTAAACGCCATCTCTTCTGCAGCGTTAGCTTTGGTTAAAGTCGCATGAAAATTTTTTTCACGCAGCGTATCATTTAGATTTTCTGGAGTAAAAGGGGCTATGAGTCTTGCAAACTCAATGATCTTTTCTCTGGTTGTGATCTTTGCAAAAGCTGGTTTTAAGTTTTGGAAAAAAACTGATTCAGTTTGATGATGAAAGTGATGGATCCAAAGGAGTACCATGGCCAAATGATACGCTTCTTTGGAATGAAGCAGATCAATGGTATTTTCGCCGCGTGAAAGCACATCGCTAATGATGATCATTTGTAAATGGTTAAAAAAAACATCGTGATCAGTGCACTGTTCTTCAACATCCATCGAGGTTGTTTTATCGCCGGTTAATTGGGCTAACGCCTTATCTTTTGCATCCCCTATTTTTTGCACAACGCTGGTGGCAAGCTCTTTTGCTTCCTGGTGTTTATCTGGGTGATACTTTCTCATCAGGCTTTTATAAGCACTAATAATGCCATCTTCCGTGGCATTTTCTGAAATCCCTAAAATCTTATAACTACATGACTCCTGCTGGATGCTTTGTACATAAGTATCTCTGTGTAGAGGTATCTTGGGTGCAGAGAATAAAGTTCGTGGGGCGTCAACACTGGTTCTGGATTGTTGGTGGGCCATAGATTTCATGGACAAGATCCTTGGAGTGGCTTGTAGATGTTTGAACCAACTGTAGTTTTTTTGTAGATGAAAGAAGATTGATTTCATTTGTTCTGACAGGCTTCTTGTTTTATTTTGATGTTGATAAATGGCAAACGACCAATATTAATATAAAGCCCAAGAATAACTAGAAAGCCCGCCATTAATTTCCAGGGTTCTAAGGATTCGCCTAGAATAAGTACGGAGCTTAAAATGGCGATGATAGGGATCATTAAACTGAAAGGTACAACGGTGGCTATGTTGTGTCGACTGAGTAGCCAATTCCATACACCATACCCAACCCAGGTTGAGATATAGACCGTATAAAAGACAGATGAGATGCCTTTCCAGGATAGATGTTGATAGCTGTCCATGATACGACTAGGTCCTTCAACGATAAGAGCGATGAGGAGCATAGGAATACTGGCCACAAAGCTTCCCCAAATGACCAAAGATATCATGTTCACATCGTTCAATTGTTTCGTGATGAGATTACCAGTTCCCCAAGCAGCAGCTGCCCCTAGAATAAAGATAAAGCCCAATGCCGTGATGTTCTGATCGCAATGTAGGCCAATGAGCCCGATCCCTAAAAAAGAAACCAAGGCACCTAAGACTTGTTTAAAGCTGGGTTGTAATTTTAAAAAAAACGCTGCAAAAAACAAACTAAAGAAGACTTGCACTTGGGCAATGACAGAAGCCATTCCTGGGGTCATTCCGAAATAAAGTCCCAGAAATAAACAAGAAAACTGCAAGTCGAACATAATGAGCCCATATAAAATGATTTTTCTCACAGGCGCTTTGGGTGGTTTGATAAAGAAGATAGCCGGAAGACTTGCAAAGATAAATCGCAACGCACATAAAAATAAGGGTGAAATTTCATCGAGCCCCAGTTTTAGAAAAATAAAATTAATGCCCCAAACTACGGCAACTAAGACAGCTAATAACAAATGAGTAAAAGGCATGGTCAACTCCGCTAAATTTGTGTCTATTTTAGAGCTATTTGTAGAAAAAGTAAAAAATAATGATACTCAAGGAAACTTCCCACCACGTCATCCAACACAGTGAGGGATCCAGAAAATGGCGCATATTAAGTTAATGTAAAAAATACTTGTTGTATCTTTCGCTACTGTAAAAATCGTGCCACTGCAAGGAGATCCCTCGTTGTGCTCAGGATAACGTGGGGAGTTAAGACGCTCACGCAATGATAAGGTAACCATGGAATACAGCAAGGCCTCTTGAAATTACAAAAATCGCTACTATATTGAAAAATGTACTTTCAAACTCAACTTATAATTCAGGAGGAATGATGAATATCATCAGACGTGATTTTTATCCATTGCAAAAAGAATTAACCAGCCTTTTTGAAAATTTTTTGAAGGCACAACCTGATGACACTTCTTTTGTCGATACTGGTTCTTGGGCACCAGCTGTTGATATCAAAGAAGAAAAGGATAGGTTTCTAGTGATTGCGGATGTCCCTGGGGTGAAAATAGAAGACATTCATATTTCTTTGGAAAATAATATCTTAACCATTCATGGTGAACGACGTCTTGAAAAAAAGGAAGAAAAGGAAGGTTACTCAAGAATAGAGCGTTTGCAAGGGCAATTTTATCGCCGATTCAATCTACCACAAACAGTTGATGAGGCCAAAATACAGGCCAAATGTAAACATGGGGTACTAGAAATAGCGATTCCTAAGCGCAAAGAAGCGATTCAAAAGAAAATAGAAGTCAAGATAGAGTCATAGATCACTCAATAGTCACCATGATTTAGCCTAAAGGTTAAATCATGGTGAGCAGTTCCTCATTGAAACTTTATTTGGTGCATGAGGTGAATACTGACAAGAAAATTAGTGTTCCAAAGGAATAGCTTTACCTATCCGAATAACAACTGGTTTCTTATTTTGGTTCTCGAGCTGCAACCAACTGAGGCGCCTCTTCTTGGATCCTTTTAAAAACTGGTAAGAAGCACCTTCATTGAATGCAAATTACAATATATTGAGCAAGGTTCGACAGGCCAAAACTTGACCTTTGAAGGTACTTTGAAGAATAGCTTGACCTTGCCAATCTGTTATTTTCCCACCTACGCCTTCAATAATAGGAACCAAGGCTGCTACATCATAAAATGCTAAATCTGCTTCTAAAATGAGATCAATAAAGCCACTTGCCAGTAACCCATAGGCATAGGCATCCCCGCCATAGGTGCAAATGGCGCTTTTTGCGAGGGCTTTTTGATACATGCAGATTTCTTCTGCAGTCTTAAACATCTGGGGTGTTGTAGAACTAAAGCGGATCTTGTTTTCCAAAGGTGGTGCAAGTTTAGGTATGGGTTCGCCATTAAATAGACTACGAGAGCCTCTTATTCCTAACCATCTCTCGTCAAGGATAGGCTGAGATATCAGTCCTAACAGAGGTTTGTCATCTTGCAATAACGCTATCAAAGTACAAAAACTTGGCTTGCCACTTAAAAAACTATTGGTGCCATCAATGGGATCTAACACCCAAGTATAACCTGATTCACTCTTTCGATTATGGTATTCCTCACCCAAAATGCCATCTCTGGGATGATGCGTTTCTAAGTATGAGCGCATCGCTTGCTCTATGACTAAATCTGCTTGACTGACTGAAGAGCCATCTATTTTAAAGGATGGCCGAAGGGGTTTTCGAAAAAATTGTTTTGCCAAATCGCTGGCAATGTCTGCCAGATGATTTGCGGTATCTGCCCATTTATTTTCCATAAAGCACTTGACAAGTTAATCACTGTGCTAATATGATAGCACAATAGTTCGTTATAACACCAGAGGCCATATCATGACAGAACCACAAATTAGAATTGCGCTGCAAAAGACAGGCAAATTAGCGATTGAAAGCCAGGATCTATTAAAGCAGTGTGGATTTCAGATAAAAGCCTGTGCCAATCAATTGTTGGTGCAGGATGCCCGGTTTAACATCGCATTTATCTTTGCTCGTGATGATGATATTCCGGGGTTGTTGGCCAGTCAGGTCTGTGACTTAGGAATTATTG